>CBFHXE010000075.1:0-12120 GCA_965659715.1 uncultured Paracoccaceae bacterium
GTCCGAGATAAAAATCAGTGCTGACAAAGCAGGACGAAGGGCACGGCGGTTGGACAATTTTGATTTTGAAGAGCTGGCCAATACCAGTGATCCCTCAACGATCCCCCTTGAAAAACCATAAGCCCAATTCCTGATCCGGTTGCTAAAAAGATGGTCTAGGACCACTGCGGTTTAACCAGCCGACACCTGCAGTAGTTCTTTTCAATGGAAAAAATTTCCGATCTGCACCCTGTAATATAGAATTTTTGCCTTCATAGGGTTTTGCGTCCGGTTTTCACCTTGTATGAAACTGTCCCAAGGTTTACGCCAATCTATCAACTTGTTCGACATATCAGATATTGTCAGGAGACCATAAATGTCATTTCCGAAAACCATTGCTGCCAGCACTGTGGCCTTCTTGGCCTCGCTCGTAACATTTTCTGTAACAGCTCAAGCACAAGAAGTGACGCTAAGGTTTCAACATTTCGTTTCTCCACAATCTGCAAACCCAAAATATTTCATCGAACCCTGGGCACGGAAAGTTGAAAAAGACAGTAATGGGCGGATTAAAATTGAAATCTATCCATTTATGCAGTTGGGCGGCGCCGCCAAGAACCAATATGATCTGGTACGCGATGGGGTGCTTGATGGTGGATGGGTCATCCCCGGCTATCAACCCGGCCGGTTTCCCGAAGCCGAAGCCATGGAACTGCCCTTTATGGTCACAAAATCGGCAGAGGCTGCCAGCCGAGCAGCTTGGGTATTCACCCAAAAACACCTTGCCGATGATTTTGCCGACGTCCATCTGATTGCGGCGCATATGCACGGACCAGGGATTGTGCATAAAAAAGGGCCTTCAATTGCATCTGTTGCTGATTTCACCGGGCTTAAGCTGCGCGGCCCCTCTCGCCCTGCAACCCTGCTGCTAGAAAAACTCGGCGCCTATCCGCTAGGAATGCCAGTACCCGCTTTCCCCGAAGCTTTGTCAAAAGGCGTTGTTGATGGTGGTGTTATCACGTGGGAAATGGCGCCATCTCTGAAATTAAATGATCTCACCGATAGCCACACCGATGTTGCGGGCGATAAGTCGCTTTATAATCTATATTTCATCTGGGCAATGAACCGTGACAGCTATGCGGCCTTGCCAGATGATCTGCGCGCGGTAATTGATGCCAATTCTGGCGCCGAAACATCGGCTTGGGCCGGCAGAGCGCATGATACAGGCGATACCGAAGGCCGTGACTTAATGGCCGCATCCGGAAACCAGATTGCCACATTAGGTCAGGCTGAAACAGATGAGATTAAGGCCCTTGGTGAAGCTGTCATTCAAGAATGGATTGCCGATGCCAATGCCAAAGGTCTGGATGGACAGCTTTTGGTTGATGATGCCAGAAGCGCTGTGGCCGGAACCTTGAACTAACTGTGACGGGGTGCTCAGCTTCCAATGCGCAGCTGAGCATCACTCTTTCAGCTCGCCGCTTGTTTCAAACACCACTGCTTCATTAAAGTTGCATAATCATTTCTCTTCACCTTGACAGCACAAGGGCTTATAGGCTCTGTGAAAAGAGATGCAGTTTGCAGGACGAAATAAATGGCCCATATAATTGTTGTAGGCAATGAAAAAGGCGGCGCTGGAAAGTCTACCGTTTCCATGCATGTGGCAACCGCATTGGCCCGCATGGGCTTTCGGGTCGGCGCATTAGATCTGGATCTAAGACAACGTTCATTGGCCCGCTATTGCCTTAATCGTAGTACTCATATTTCTCAAGATGGGCCCGAATTGCCCGGTCCAACAAGCTATGAATTACCAGAAATTGATAAAGCCAGCGTGCCAGAAGACGAAAACATATTTGACCATAGGCTTTCCGCCGCAATTGCCCGGATGGAGCCGCAAAGCGACTTTATTCTGATCGACTGCCCAGGCTCACACACGCGCTTAAGTCAGGTTGCGCATTCACTTGCTGATACTCTGGTGACACCACTGAATGACAGTTTTGTTGATTTTGACCTGCTGGCGCATATTAGCAGCGATGGTGAAACCATTGAAGGACCTTCTGTTTATTCCGAAATGGTTTGGAACGCACGTCAGCTGCGCGCTCAGGCCGATCTGTCCCCAATTGATTGGGTGGTTTTACGCAACCGTGTTGGCGCACAGCAGATGGTCAATAAACAAAAAATGGAGCGCGCTTTAGGAAAACTGTCAAATCGCATTGGGTTTAGAATAGCGCCGGGCTTCAATGAACGGGTTGTGTTTCGCGAACTTTTTCCCCGCGGCCTAACTTTGCTTGATCTTAAAGATGTGGGCGTTAAACAACTTAATATATCAAATATTGCCGCGCGCCAGGAATTACGCGATCTAATCAAGGTTTTGAACCTGCCTGATGTGACAGTCAATTTTTGATTCTGCCAACTAACAGCAAAAGGCTCATTACCGATCAATTTGCGGGCACACCAAACTGCATGCCCTAAACCCAAAGCGCTGTGTTGACGGATATAGGCAATTGATCCGCTGTCCATATTGGTGGTTTCAAGGAGTTGTAAGAGCTCTTCTTTGCCCTTCCCTCTTAATTGAGCTTCAAGCTGTGGTGCATGATCGAAATAATCCTCTAGGGCGCTCTTGCCCCGGGCGGTTACGAAAATAAACTCGGTAATGCCGGCTACTCGTGCTTCGTCGATTGCATATTGAATCAAGGGACGGTCAACAAGCGTTAGTATTTCTTTTGGAATTGATTTCGTGGCCGGTAAATACCGCGTGCCAAGCCCTGCCACCGGAAATATTGCTTTTGTGATTTTTGCATGCATTTTGAAATTACCCCATAGTATATAAATATACACTAGGGGATATGTGTGAATTAAAAAAGGTAGAAATGTGGCCAAGTTTGGGAAACTATGCCCGATCAGTTATCATTACAAACAGCAAAAATATTACAAAACGGCCATGAGGGTAACTATTTTTATTTTTTCAAATTCACGCCCTTTACCAGGGCTATAAAATGCGGGTTCTCATATTTGGATTTGCCATACTCTAAAGGTTCATGCGTATCAAACCGAACGACTGCGCCACCGGCTGCATTTAGTATCGCATGACCTGCAGCTGTATCCCACTCCATGGTTCTACCCAACCGTGGATAAAAATCGGCCTCCCCAGCCGCAAGCAAGCAGAACTTTAATGAGGAGCCTGCACTAGTTGATTTTGCCACTGAATATTTCGATATATAGTCGTCTGTATTTTTATCACGATGCGATTTTGAAGCTACGACGATCAAAGCTTCATTGTTAGGGTTTTTAACCAAAATGGGTAAAATCTGACCCTTTGTTTTTTCCCCAAAAGGGGCTTTTTCCTCAACTGTCTGACCTGTGGCATCGGTATAAAACAGCCGCTCTATCGCTGGTGCATAGACAATTCCACGGGTTGGAACACCTTCTTCAATTAATGCAATATTCACAGTGAACTCAGCGGTTTTTTTGATAAATTCTTTGGTGCCATCTAAAGGATCGACGATCAAAAATGTTTTATGCTGCTCCTCGTGCGAGCCTGCCTGCTCCTCCGTCACAACAGGAAGATCAGAAAACGCCAGTTTCAAACCAGAAAAAATTATCTGATCTGCAGCTTTATCAGCGAGGGTAACAGGACTGTCATCAGCCTTAGTTTCAACAGAGAAATGATTTGCGTTATAGATGTCCATGATCGCTCTGCCGGACTGCAAGGCCAAGTCACGCATAACGCACGTTAATTTTTCGTAATCCAATGTAAATAACTTTCTGTGATTATTGACACTACTTGACTTTTCGGTTCGAAAGTAGGCAATTATGGTCCATTATTTTTCGGTTATGCTATTAAATTTACTTTTCAGCAAGGTGTTCTGGGCCCTATTTCCAGGCGTTAATTTAGGTGGTCTTCATGTTTAGAACTTATAAATCTCAAAGCTCGGCTGGCTTTGCTTTGAATATATCTTTGCAGATTTTTCATGCTACCGTGCGCAGCATCAGAAAAAAGCATCGCTCACCAATAGTAGGTTTAATGTCGGAAATGATGCAATCTGCCATGTTGGTCGGTGTCTTTCTAATTTTTTTCCAAGTTCTTGGGCTGAGGGGTTCCGCGCTTCGCGGCGATTTTGTGATTTATATCATGAGTGGAATTTTCCTTTTCATGACCCACAATAAGGCTGTTGGCGCCGTTGCAGGTGCAGAAGGCCCAACCTCTCCAATGATGCAACACGGGCCTATGAACACCGCCATTGCAATCAGCTCCGCAGCTCTAGGCTCTCTTTACTTGCAAACCTTATCCATGCTTGTAATGCTATTAATCTACTATGTGATATTTTCACCCTTTGTGATTGATGATCCAGTTGGCGCATTTTCGATGTTCCTCTTGGCCTGGTTCACTGGCTGTGCTGTTGGACTTTTGTTTTTTGCATTACAGCCATGGGCTCCAACTTTTACAACCGTCCTTAAAACCCTTTATCAAAGGGCAAATATGATAGCCTCGGGTAAAATGTTTGTGGCGAATACATTGCCCAGTTTTATGTTGGCGATGTTTGATTGGAACCCGCTATTTCACACAATCGACCAAGCGCGTGGATTTGCGTTTATCAATTATAATCCACATAACAGCTCGATTATTTATCCAATTAATATCGGAATTGCTCTTATGGCTCTGGGTCTTATTGGTGAATACTACACGCGAAAAAGGGCATCTTCGAGCTGGAGTGCGAAGAACTAGCCCAAAACTTCCCAAAATGACTGGTAATTTTGCTAAATTTTATGTCTCAAAAGTCTAGCAAAGGTTGCAGGCACCCAACAGCCTGACTATATACACCGAACGCAGAACATGCGCGTGGAAAAAATTGCTAATTTTGCGGTACAATCGCCAAAAAGGGTTTGTACCGCGTGTTATTGCCTGAACTCAAGAGGGATCGAAAATATGGCCAAAGTTATCGGTATTGACCTTGGAACCACAAACAGTTGTATCGCGATCATGGACGGATCGCAGCCCCGTGTGATTGAAAATTCTGAAGGCGCGCGGACAACCCCGTCAATTGTTGCCTTTACAGATGATGAGCGCCTTGTTGGCCAACCTGCAAAACGGCAGGCCGTAACTAACCCAGATAATACTATCTTCGGTGTGAAGCGATTGATTGGCCGTCGTGATGACGATTCTGATCTCGCCAAAGATAAGAAAAACCTTCCCTTCTCAGTTGTTGATGGCGGAAACGGGGACGCATGGGTTGAAGCCAAAGGCGAAAAATACAGCCCAAGTCAGATTTCAGCGTTCATATTGCAGAAAATGAAAGAAACCGCCGAAAGCTATCTTGGCGAAGAAGTCACGCAAGCAGTGATCACCGTTCCGGCGTATTTCAACGATGCCCAGCGTCAGGCAACAAAAGACTCTGGAAAAATTGCTGGCCTTGAAGTGTTGCGCATTATCAATGAACCAACCGCGGCAGCGCTCGCTTATGGCTTGGATAAAAAAGAAACAAAAACCATAGCGGTTTATGATCTTGGCGGCGGGACTTTTGATGTGACCATCCTTGAAATCGACGATGGGCTGTTTGAAGTTAAATCCACCAATGGAGATACCTTTCTGGGCGGTGAAGATTTTGACATGCGGATTGTCAATTACCTTGCAGAAGAGTTTAAAAAAGAAAACGGCGTCGATCTGAAAAAGGACAAGATGGCCCTGCAGCGTCTTAAAGAAGCTGCCGAAAAAGCCAAAATCGAATTGTCTTCATCCAATCAAACCGAAATCAACCAACCATTTATTTCAATGGACGGCTCAACCGGCCAACCGTTGCACATGGTTATGAAAATGACCCGAGCCAAATTGGAAAGCTTGGTCAATGACCTCATCAAAGCCTCGATGAAGCCCTGCCAGGCAGCGTTGAAAGATGCCGCTCTTAGCACGGATGATATTGATGAGATCGTCTTGGTTGGCGGCATGACACGTATGCCCAAAGTGATCGAAGAAGTAACCAAGTTCTTCGGTAAAGAGCCCCATAAAGGGGTCAACCCGGATGAAGTTGTTGCGATGGGCGCCGCCATTCAAGCCGGCGTTTTGCAAGGCGATGTAAAAGATGTTGTTTTGCTTGATGTGACACCATTGTCGTTGGGCATTGAAACTCTGGGCGGTGTCTTTACACGACTGATCGACCGCAACACCACGATCCCGACCAAAAAGTCGCAGATCTTTTCGACTGCAGAAGATAATCAAAGCGCCGTGACCATCCGGGTCTTCCAAGGCGAGCGGGAAATGGCCACGGACAATAAGATCCTTGGTCAATTTAATTTGGAGAATATTCCACCAGCACCACGCGGAATGCCGCAGATTGAAGTTGCCTTTGATATCGATGCAAACGGTATTGTTTCCGTGTCAGCCAAGGACAAGGGCACTGGCAAAGAGCAAACCATTACAATCCAGGCATCTGGCGGTTTGTCAGATGATGAAATTGATCAAATGGTGCGCGACGCAGAAGAAAACGCAGAATCAGACAAAGAGCGCCGTGAATTGATCGAAGCTAAAAATCAGGCTGAAAGTTTGATCCATTCGACCGAAAAATCTATGGAAGAACATGCCGATAAAGTGGATCCAACAACCATAGAAGCCATTGAGCTTGCTATTGTTGCACTGAAGGACGAACTTGAAACCGAAAATGCTTCTAAAATCAAATCTGGCATTCAAAATGTTACGGAAGCTGCCATGAAACTTGGCGAGGCGATCTACAAGGCAAGCCAAAGTGAAGCAGATGACGAACCAATGGCAGCCGATGCTGAAGGTATGGATGATGATATCGTTGATGCCGACTTTGAAGACTTGGACGACGGAAAACGGCAATAACTTCTGCAGTTAGACCTAATAAACCGGCCCAAAACCAATGGGCCGGTTTCTGCGTTTATTGAGGAACTTGATCGATGTCAAAACGTGACTATTACGAGGTTTTAGGCCTATCAAGGGGCGCCTCGGGGGATGAGATCAAAAAGGGCTACCGTGCCAAAGCTAAAGAATTGCACCCAGACCGCAATTCTGACAATCCCAACGCAGAATCTATGTTTAAAGAAGTCAATGAAGCCTATGATGTGCTCAAAGATGCAGATCGCAAAGCTGCCTATGACCGCTATGGACACGCCGCCTTTGAAGGTGGAATGGGTGGTGGCAGCCGCCCCGGTGGTGGGCCGGGCGATTTTTCAAGCGCCTTTTCTGATGTGTTTGATGATCTATTCGGAGACTTTATGGGCGGCGGTCGTGGGAACAGCAGGAACCGCGCATCCCGCGGCTCTGATCTGCGATATAATCTGCAAGTCACGTTAGAAGATGCCTATTCCGGCCTTCAAAAATCGATCAATATTCCCACATCTGTAGAGTGCGGATCTTGTAATGGCACAGGCGCAGAAGGCGGATCGGAACCGACCACTTGCCCAACCTGCTCTGGGATGGGAAAAGTGCGCGCAACTCAAGGCTTTTTCACCGTGGAAAGAACCTGCCCAACCTGTTCAGGCATTGGGCAAATGATCAAAAACCCCTGCAAAAATTGTGGCGGCCAAGGTCGGGCGGAAAAAGACCGCGCATTGAGCGTAAATATCCCTGCAGGTGTGGAAACAGGTACGCGCATACGGCTTTCGGGCGAAGGTGAGGCCGGGCTGCGCGGCGGACCCTCAGGCGATCTTTATATTTTTATCGAAGTGCGGGAACACGATATTTTTCAACGGGAGGGTGGCAATCTATTCTGCCGCGTGCCTGTCTCGATGACATCAGCTGCTTTGGGTGGTGATATTGAAGTGCCCACAATAGACGGTGGGCGCAGTCGGGTAAAAATCCCATCGGGCAGCCAATCGGGGCGACAAATGAGGCTTCGAAATAAAGGGATGCCTTCGATCAAATCATCTCAGATCGGGGATATGTTTATCGAGCTTGCGATTGAAACTCCAGTCAACCTGACATCGCGGCAAAAGGAACTTCTCCGCGAATTTGAAACAATGTCCGAGGATAATAACCCAGAAAGCAAAAGCTTTTTTTCGACCGTTCGCTCTTTTTGGGATACGATGAAAGGCTAATCTTACTGCAAAGCAGGTTGGCAATGTTAACCCTGCTTTAATGCACATCACCGAAAAGGAAATGATGGAGCATGAAAGCGATGCAGACGAAGCCGAATTACCACTATTTTTGCAAGGTGAAATGTCCCCTTTTCTAAAAGGCGGCGCTAAACTTCCTTCCTATATAAAGGGTCATCGTAAACGCCTTCGGCATCGCTTTATGGATGGTGGGGCTTCGGCTGTACCTGACTATGAATTGCTTGAGCTGGTTTTATTTCGTGCCATTCCCCGCCGCGACGTTAAACCATTGGCGCGTGCTTTGTTGGAACAATTTGCAGATTTCAATGGGGTTCTTTCCGCTTCTTTTGATCGCTTGAGCGCAGTTCCGGGGGTTTCTTCAGCCGTTTTTTGAGGAACTTAAAATAGTCGAAGCTGCTGCGCATCGGTTGGCCAAAGCAAAAATCATTGGGCAGCCGGTTTTATCTTGCTGGGATGCGTTGCTTTCATATTGTCAAACAACACTCGCCCATAGGTCTATTGAGGAATTTCGTGTGCTTTTTTTGGATCGCAAGAACAACCTTATTGCCGATGAAAAGCAAGGCGGCGGCACAGTCGACCATGTTCCAGTTTATCCCAGGGAAATCATTAAACAGGCCCTGCAGATGAATGCATCGGCTTTAATTCTTGTGCACAATCATCCATCTGGCGACCCCACACCCTCGTCTGAAGATATAAAGATGACTGATGAAATTGTGACAGCTGCAGCTATTTTGGGGCTTACTGTTCATGATCATCTGGTTATTGGAAAGTCCTCGGAATTTAGTTTTCGGTCAGAGGGTCTATTAGCCTAAAGGCTAATGGCAAACCTGACCAAGTCAGCAAAGTCGTTAATTTGCGCTATTGAACTGGATATGGTTATGGATAGGCTGCACCCACTAAATTGACTTTTCCCCAGTGAAAGCCTTGCGCCCGAAGCCCATAACTTCCATATACAGTTGAATTATAGGAGATATCTATGGCGGATGATACCTTTCCCGGATGGCATGGAACAACGATTATTGGCGTTAAAAAGGGTTCCAAAGTTGTGATCGCGGGTGATGGGCAAGTATCCCTTGGCCAAACAGTGATTAAAGGAACTGCCCGAAAGGTGCGCAAGCTTTCGCCAGGTGGGTATGAGGTTATTGCCGGGTTTGCCGGCTCAACAGCTGATGCCTTTACACTTCTTGAGCGGCTTGAAGCAAAACTAGAGGCAACACCCGGACAACTAGCCCGTGCATCTGTGGATTTGGCCAAGGAATGGCGCACGGACAAATATCTTCAAAAACTCGAAGCCATGTTGATTGTAACAGATGGCACCCAACTCATGGTTATAACAGGAGCTGGCGATGTCCTCGAACCCGAACATGATGTGGCCGCTATAGGGTCGGGTGGAAATTACGCTTTGGCAGCAGCTCGTGCGATGATGGAAAGTGATAAAGATGCAGAAACAATTGCACGCGAAGCCATGGCCATAGCTGCAGACATTTGTGTTTACACGAATGGCAAGTTAACGGTTGAGGAATTGTCGCAATGACTGATTTGACCCCAAGGGAAATTGTGTCCGAGCTAGATCGCTTTATAATTGGCCAAAAAGACGCAAAACGAGCCGTTGCTGTGGCTCTTCGATCACGCTGGCGGCGCAAACAACTGGAAATGAATCTTCGAGATGAAGTTTTTCCGAAAAATATCTTGATGATTGGCCCAACCGGGGTTGGCAAAACAGAAATCAGTCGTCGGTTGGCAAAGCTCGCCAGAGCGCCATTTATCAAGGTCGAGGCTACCAAATTCACAGAAGTGGGCTACGTTGGGCGCGACGTTGAACAAATTATTCGCGATTTGGTAGACAGTGCGATTGCCATGATCCGAGAACAAATGCGAGAGGATGTCCGCGCAAAAGCCGCCCGTTCGGCAGAAGACCGTGTCATTGAGGCCATAGCCGGGACAGATGCACGCGAGTCAACACGCGAAATGTTTCGAAAAAAGTTACGGGCTGGTGAATTAGACAGCCATGAAATTGAACTTGAGGTTTCCGACACCAGCAACCCGATGCCGATGCTTGATATTCCTGGTCAACCGGGTAGCCAAATGGGCATGATGAATTTAGGAGATATTTTCGGCAAAGCCTTTGGGCAACGGACCATAAAACGCAAGTTGCTTGTTTCTGAAAGCCATGACCTTTTGGTGGGTGAAGAAGCCGATAAACTGCTTGATGATGAAGCCGTCACCCGGCTCGCGCTTGAGGCGGTGGAACAAAACGGTATCGTATTTCTTGATGAAATTGACAAAGTGTGCGCGCGCAGCGATGCACGCGGTGCCGAAGTCAGTCGCGAAGGTGTTCAACGTGATCTTTTACCACTTATTGAAGGTACAACCGTCAGTACCAAACATGGTTCTGTAAAAACTGACCACATCTTGTTCATTGCCTCTGGGGCTTTTCATGTGGCCAAACCTTCGGATTTGCTGCCTGAACTGCAAGGCCGTTTACCAATCCGCGTTGAGTTACGGGCTTTAACCGAAGCTGACTTTGTGCGTATTTTAACCGAAACAGATAATGCACTTACATTGCAATACACAGCGTTAATGGCCACCGAGGGTGTCGAGGTAACTTTCGTTCAAGACGGCATCTCGGCGCTGGCAAAAATAGCAGCCGAGGTTAATCATTCTGTTGAAAACATAGGCGCTCGCCGTCTTTACACAGTTTTAGAACGCGTATTTGAAGAGCTATCTTTCGGAGCACCAGACAAATCTGGCGAAAAATTTACAGTTGATGCCAAATTTGTTGAAGCGCATATTGGCGACCTTACCAAGAATATGGATCTTAGCCGTTACGTTTTATAATTAATTGTCTTTTGGTTTTTTTATATAAAATAGCCATAAGCTCATGCAAAAATACATTCTTTATTTTTTCCAGTTTATGTTTTTTTGATTTAAGAGGTCTTGTTATATACCATGGAAATTTCAATTAATTACATACGCCCAGAAGGTGATCCACGCAGCGGTCCGGCTAAAATTGGTTGGCTATTTGATAAGCCACTTTCTTCGATTGTTTATTTTCCACCAGAGCGATTGCGATCAGCCGACGTCGATCGGTCTCATGCGAAATCTGCATCACGCTGCCCGGCTATAATAGGACTAGAAAATCGATACGTTATGGTGCGCTGTCCATTTGATCTTCACCTTGGGTTTGATCGCGATAAAAATGGAAAGCCCCTCCTAAAAAATCTGCTGGGCGATAAAACTCCAGTCCGGCGCTCCAAGCTGAATAATTTGCTGACTGTCGTTGCAGAAAGTGAATGGAGGTATGCAGATCGCCCAATCATTCAACTTAGCCTTCCCTATCTTTTCATCGCTGATGAACCTGTGTTCATATCCCAAGTATCACCCTTTTTACACTATCAAGTCTCTGAACCTCTTCCAGGAACGATTTTTGGGGGCCGTTTTCCGATAGATGTCTGGCCACGGCCGTTCATGTGGGCTTTTGAGTGGCACAACACAGATAAACCAATCCGATTAAAACGCGACCAACCACTTTTTTACTGTCAGTTTGAGTTGGATAACCTCGAACGCAGTTTTCAAGTTGTTGAGGCTGAACGAACACCAGAACTTGAAAACTATCTTTTGCAGATTTCGGCTGCAGTTAACTACGTTAACCAGACGTTTGGATTATTCAAGGCGGCTCGTGAGGTTCGTCCCAAGACTTTGCTCACATCGTTAAAGCGGTCGTGATCGGGGGCGGCCTCTGTTTGGGAAGAGGTTTTTGTTTGGCTGATTTATTGGATTGATCATTTAAGAGAGATGTTTTTTGATGGGTCTTTATTAGGTTTGGCGGTGACTTACTCTCCCACGCCTTAAGACGCAGTACCATCAGCGCAACGGCACTTAACGGCCGGGTTCGGAATGGAGCCGGGTGTTTTGCTCGTGCTATGGCCACCAAACCGAATAAAGACCCATGATATCAAAGTGTTGTCCAAGTCAGGTATTGTAATGGGTTGGTATGCTTTATTGACCGTAAAATCAGAGTTTTAATCTGACTGTTACTGGATCAAATCAAGCCTATCGGGCCATTAGTACCGG
>CBFHXE010000076.1:0-276 GCA_965659715.1 uncultured Paracoccaceae bacterium
GATTGGTGCTGCCTTGCTGCGTGATCCGCGCATTACTGCGCTTGGCCTGCACATTGAAGGGATCGGCGATATTGCAGCTTTTGAGGCGCTGGCCGCTGAGGCCAAGGCGCAAGGCAAAGGCATAGCCGCGATCAAGGTGGGCCGCTCAACCCAAGCCCAAACCGCGACCCTATCGCATACTGCGTCACTGGCTGGCAGTGACGCGGGCGCCGAGGCGGTGCTGCGCCGGCTTGGTATTGCGCGGCTTGAAAGCTTAACGGAGCTGTTGGAAACCTT
>CBFHXE010000076.1:286-11967 GCA_965659715.1 uncultured Paracoccaceae bacterium
AAGCTGCTGCATTTCACCGGTCCGCTGAGCAGCAATAAAGTGGCGTCTATGTCCTGTTCTGGCGGCGAGGCAAGCTTGATGGCCGACACTGGCCTGACCCGTGATATTGTCTTTCCAGAGCTTAATCGCAAGCAAAAGGCGGGATTGCGCGCTGCGCTTGGTCCAATGGTGGCTTTGGCCAACCCGCTTGATTATCACACCTATATTTGGGGCGATGGCCCCGGCATGGGGGCGGCGTTTTCGGCGATGATGCAGGGCGATATTGCGATCGGCTGTATCATAGTGGATTTTCCCCGTGCAGATCGCTGCTCGCAGGCCGCTTGGGACTGCGTGTTTGAGGCTGCCATAATTGCGACCCGTTCTAGCGGCAAGCCCTTGGCTTTGGTGGCCTCTGTGCCAGAGAATATTCCGGAAGATATTGCCCATAGAATGCTTGAGTACGGGATTTTACCGCTCTGCGGTCTGCCCGAGGCGCTCGGCGCCATTGAGGCTGCGGCCTTTATTGGCAGTAAAATTAGCGCACAGAGCCCACCGATTTTGCAAGGGCAGCAACCCATAACAAGCGCATTGCTCAGCGAATATCAGGCGAAATCAGACCTGTCCGCTTTTGGTCTAAAAGCGCCACGCGGACAGCAAGTAAGCAGCCTTGATAACATACGGATTGCTGCGGATAAAATCGGGTATCCTGTGGTTTTAAAAGCCATGGGGTTTGCGCATAAATCCGAAGCTGGCGCGGTGAAAGTTGGGATTGAAGATGCCGCCTCTCTCGCAGCCGCCGTCCAAGATATGCAAGCCCAGACATGGCTTATCGAAGAAATGGTGACAGGAGCGATCGCCGAATTGCTCGTCGGTGTGGTGCTCGATCCCGCCCATGGCTTTGTTCTGACCCTTGCTGCGGGCGGGGTTTTGACCGAAGTTTTGCAAGATCGTGTATCGTTGATTTTGCCGGTGGAAAAGGGCGCGTTGCACAGCGCCCTAGATCAGCTCAAAATTGCCCGCGTCTTGGCCGGATATCGCGGTAAGTCAGCGGCCAACCGAGATGCAATTGTTGATGCAATACTGGCAGTGCAAGACTATGTGATTGCGCATTGTGACCAAGTAGAGGAAGTTGAAATTAACCCGTTGATTGTGACTGAAAAGGGCGCAGTGGCAGCGGATGCATTGATCAAAAAAGGAGAGCGCGATGACAGATGATCCGATTAAAACCGAGCGGCGCGGCCATATTCTTGAGGTCACCATTGACCGTCCCAAGGCCAATGCAATTGATCTGGCCACCAGCCGGATCATGGGCGAGGTGTTTCGCGACTTTCGCGATGATCCCGAGCTGCGGGTGGCCATATTGACCGCAACGAATGAAAAGTTCTTCTGTCCGGGGTGGGATTTGAAAGCCGCAGCTGATGGTGATGCGGTGGATGGTGACTATGGCGTTGGCGGTTTTGGCGGATTGCAGGAACTGCGCGGCTTAAACAAGCCTGTGATCTGTGCTGTGAATGGTATTTGCTGTGGTGGCGGGCTTGAAATTGCGCTGTCCTGCGACATTATTCTGGCGGCGGATCATGCCAGTTTTGCGCTGCCTGAAATTCGCAGTGGCACCATTGCCGATGCGGCAAGCATCAAGCTGCCCAAGCGTATTCCTTATCATATTGCAATGGAAATGCTGCTGACGGGCCGCTGGCTGGATGCGCAAGAGGCGGCGCGCTGGGGGATGATCAACAGGGTACATTCCTCTGCTGATCTCATGCCAGAGGCGCGAAAAATGGCTGAATTGCTGGCCTCTGGCCCCCCTCTTGTCTATGCGGCGATCAAAGAAGTGGTGCGCGAGGCAGAAGATATGAAGTTTCAGGACTGCTTGAATAAAATCACCCGTTCGCAGTTTGAAACGATTGATGTACTTTATCATTCTGAGGATCAACTTGAAGGCGCCCGCGCCTTTGCCGAAAAGCGTGATCCGGTCTGGAAAGGCCGCTAAAGGGCGGCCAAACCGGCATCTGTATCGCGTCGGTATCGCGGCCGTTTTGCGCAGGTTCAAATTATGGCCCCTGTTAGCGCTCATTGGCGAGGCCGATGGCTTCAAACCGCTTAGATATCCAGCGTGTTTTCCCGCTCCCATGTGGAGAAATGCGACACGAAGGAATTCCACT
This sequence comes from uncultured Paracoccaceae bacterium, assembly GCA_965659715.1. Lineage (GTDB taxonomy): Bacteria > Pseudomonadota > Alphaproteobacteria > Rhodobacterales > Rhodobacteraceae > CABZJG01. Next base: position 2,428 of record CBFHXE010000076.1, read on the forward strand.
CTTGATGCTTGAGCTTCAAGAAAGCGTCGGAAAATTCGTCGCCCATCATTGCTTTTAGCTCTTTATCGCGGTTATAGGCGCGCAGCGCATCAAGCATATTCAATGGCAGCTTTGGCGCGCCGCGCACTTTATGGCCTTCGGCATACATATCAATGTCGTAGCGTTTTCCCGGATCGGCCTGGGTACGAATACCGTCAAGACCTGCCGCTATGATCACCGCCTGCAGCAGGTACGGGTTGGCAGCACCATCCGCAAGCCGCAGCTCAAACCGGCCGGGGCCGGGAACGCGTACCATATGGGTGCGGTTATTGCCGGTCCATGTCACCGTGTTGGGCGCCCATGTGGCCCCTGACATGGTGCGCGGTGCATTGATCCGCTTATAGCTGTTGACCGCGGGATTGGTAATCGCAGCCAGAGCGCTGGCATGTTTCATGATGCCGCCCAGAAAATGCTTGCCCTGCTCGGAAAGGCCAACCTCGCCGGTAGGCCCGCTGCCGTCTTTGGCGGCGAACATGTTTTTCTGCGCTGCTGCGCCGGGGGCATCCCAGACCGAAATATGCGCATGGCACCCATTGCCGGTCAGCCCTTCGACCGGCTTGGGCATAAAGGTGGCGCGCAGCCCGTGCTTTTCGGCCACTGATTTGGTCATGAATTTGAAAAAGCTGTGACGGTCAGCGGTGACCAGAACATCGGCAAATTCCCAGTTCATTTCAAACTGGCCATTGGCGTCTTCGTGGTCGTTTTGGTAAGGGCCCCAGCCCAGATCAAGCATATAATCACAAATCTCGCGGATCACATCATAGCGCCGCATCACCGCCTGTTGATCATAGCAGGGCTTTTCGGCTGTATCATAGGCATCGCTGATTTTATCACCCTCGGGGGTCATGAGGAAAAACTCTGCCTCGACCCCGGTTTTGACGTGCAGCCCCTCGCTGGCCGCTTCGTCAATCAGACGGCGCAGCACATTACGCGGGGCTTGCGCCACATCTTCGCCTTCCATCACGCAATTGGCCGCCACCCAGGCGACCTCGGGTTTCCATGGCAGTTGGATCACGGATGAGGGGTCCGGCACCGCCAGCATATCAGGATGCGCCGGGGTCATATCCAGCCATGTGGCAAAACCGGCAAAGCCTGCGCCGTCTTCCTGCATTTCTGCAATCGCTTGCGCTGGAACCAGCTTTGCACGCTGCCCACCAAACAGGTCGGTGAATGAAATCATAAAGTATTTAACGCCGTTTTCCGCGGCAAAGGCGGCTAAATCTTGTGTCATGGACGGTTTCCTTTCCCTGTTCAGTCATGTGGCAAGGATGCTTGCCTTATGTAATCTCTCCTGCCGCGCCGGGCACCCAGGCTGTTCCGGCCAAAGGTACCCCTGCCATGGCAGCCGCTTCAATAGTTAATGCGCATAAATCTTCAGGCTCAAGGTTGCGCAGGTCATTTTTGCCGCAAGCGCGGGCAATTGTTTGTGCCTCAAGCGTCATCACCTTTAGATAATTGCGCAGTCTTCGCCCGCCTTCAACCGGATCAAAGCGGGCCATCAGATCGGGGTCTTGGGTTGTAATCCCTGCCGGATCTTGGCCTTCGTGCCAGTCGTCATAGGCCCCCGCCGTGGTGCTCAGCTTTTGATAGTCTGCTTCCCATTTGGGGTCGTTATCACCCAAAGCGATAAGCGCAGCGGTGCCGATGGCCACCGCATCCGCGCCCAAGGCCATGGCTTTGGCCACATCGGCGCCGTTGCGAATGCCGCCGGACACAACCAGCTGTACCTCGCGGTGCAATCCCAGATCTTGCAGTGCTTTGACGGCGGGCCGGATACAGGCCAGCGTCGGCAGCCCCACATGTTCGATAAACACATCTTGGGTGGCGGCTGTGCCGCCCTGCATGCCGTCGATCACCACCACATCAGCACCGGCTTTCACCGCCAATGTGGTGTCAAAATACGGCCGCGTTGCGCCGACTTTTACATAAATCGGCACTTTCCAGCCGGTGATTTCACGCAGCTCAAGAATTTTAATTTCAAGATCATCGGGGCCGGTCCAGTCCGGATGGCGGCAGGCCGAGCGTTGATCAATACCTTTGGGCAAAGTGCGCATTTCGGCCACGCGGTCGCTGATTTTCTGTCCCAAAAGCATCCCGCCGCCGCCGGGTTTCGCGCCTTGTCCCACCACCATTTCAATGGCGTCGGCTTTGCGCAAATCATCGGGGTTCATACCATAGCGTGAGGGCAGATATTGATAGACCAGCTTGCTGGATTGGCCGCGTTCTTCAGGCGTCATACCGCCATCACCTGTGGTGGTTGAGGTGCCGGCAGCCGATGCGCCGCGTCCAAGCGCCTCTTTGGCGGGGCCAGACAATGCGCCAAAGCTCATGCCGGCAATTGTGATCGGGATATCCAGTTCAATCGGATTTTGCGCATAGCGCGTGCCAAGGCTCACGCTGGTATTGCAGCGCTCGCGGTAGCCTTCTAAGGGATAGCGCGACATGGATGCGCCCAAAAACAGCAGATCGTCGAAATGCGGCACCCGCCGTTTGGCGCCGCCCCCACGGATATCATAAATGCCGGTGGCCGCAGCGCGGCGGATTTCAGCGTTCACCGCCGGCGTAAATGTGGCGGACATAATGGGTTCGGTGCGCGGAATGTTTGGTGATTTATCGTTGCTCATGTCGCGGTTCCTTAATACTCGCCGGCGTTGTCGATATCAAAATTATACAGCTTGCGCGCGGATCCGTATCGCTTGAACTCTTCAGGCTTGGCGTCACATTCGCCGGCCTCTAAAAGTCCGCGCAACAGTTCAATATGCTCGGGCCGCACGTCTTTTTCCACGCAGTCAGCGCCAAGCGATGCAACAGAACCGCGCACGAAAAGCCGTGCTTCATAAAGGCTGTCTCCTAGGGCGTCGCCGGCGTCCCCGCAGACCACAAGCGTGCCCGATTGCGCCATAAAGGCCGACATATGGCCAATATTGCCATGCACCACGATATCAATGCCCTTCATGGAAATGCCGCAGCGCGATGCAGCATTGCCCTTGATCACCAGCAGGCCGCCATGTCCGGTTGCGCCAGCGTATTGGCTGGCATCGCCTTCGACTATGATGCGGCCTGACATCATGTTTTCTGCAGCGCCGGGCCCGACCGATCCGGTTACACGGATGGTGGCCTGTTTGTTCATCCCGCCGCAGTAATAGCCGGTCGAGCCTTTGACCTGCACATCAATCGGCGCATCCAGCCCGACCGCCACTGCATGGGCACCCTTTGGGTTCAGCACCTGCCAAGAGGTTTGATTGGTTTCTTGGGTTTGGGCTTGCAGCACTGAGTTCAGGGCGCGCAATCCTTCGGCTTCTAAGTCAAATGTTTGCATCGTCAGTGGTTCCAAAAATATACGGTTGCAGGCTCGGGTTCCCAGACCCGGGCCGCTTCGATGTTGGGCAGGTTGACCAAAGCGCGGTATTCCGATCCAAAGGCCACATAATCATCGGTTTCAGCGAGGACTGCCGGTTTGCAGGCGATCGGATCACGCAGCACGCCAAAGCCGTCTTTGGTGCCGACCACAAAGGTGTAAAACCCGTCAAGATCGTCAAGCCCGCTTTGCAGGGCTTCCCCCAGAGTGCTGCCCGTTTGCATTTTCCAGGTGAGATACGCGGCGCCGACTTCGGTATCGTTGTCGGTTTCAAATTCCATGCCTTCACGGCGCAGTTTACGGCGCAAGGAATTGTGATTGGACAGTGACCCATTGTGGACAAGGCATTGGTCCGACCCGGTATTAAAAGGGTGCGCGCCCATGGTGGTGACTGCGCTTTCGGTGGCCATTCGCGTGTGGCCTATGCCATGGCTGCCAGACATGCCTTGCAATCCAAACCGGTCCGCAACAGTTGCCGGCAGACCAACCTCTTTGTAGATTTCGATCGTGTCACCAGCACTCATGACCCGAACGTTAGGGCGTAGGTTTGCCAGTTGCTCACGGGCAGCACCAAGTGTTTTTTGATCTATTTCTAGAACCGCATGGGTGTCGTTCACAGCAAGACTGACCTGACCTCCAAGTGCGGCCCTAAGATCATCGGCCAAAGTGCCGAAATCCTGTTCGGGGTTTTCTGACTGCAAGGTCAGTTTGCCAAGGCCCTTGGATTCTTGTCCATAGATCGCAATGCCAGCGCTATCAGGTCCGCGATCACTCATAGTGATCAACATTTCCGTAAGCATTCTGCCCAGCTCGGGTTCAAGCGACGGGTCTTTTAGGAAGAGACCAACAATACCGCACATTAGGTTTGCCCTTTCGCATTTCTAACGATTCGAAGGCTAGCACCAGGTTAAACATTGTTCAACTAATAAGAAACAATGTTTCCTTAAATTAAATCTTTTCCGCGCTTCAAGAGTGCTTTTTTGATCGACAACCCTTGGCCAGTCATGGGCTTTTTGCTGCAAAACTGCGATCGTGCCAGCGCCATCTACCGATCTATCGGGATCGGTCACCGCGATTAAACTGAGGCAGGGGGCAAAATAAAAGACCCGTTCTGTTTAGAAGGGTCTCATCCGGGTAAAAGACAGGGGCGGGGCCATATCTGGCCTCGCCCCCTTTGCAAATGGATTACTTTTCAGCATCCTCATATTTCGCCTTTTCAGAGCTGTTGCCCATCCAAAGCACAACGACACAGATGATCGCTGCGATCAGGGTATAAATGCCTGGGGCAGAGCCGCCCCAACCCATGAACATGGCGCCATCTACAACGGCCCAGTCTGCGGTATCATATGGAAATCCCATATCAGTTCTCCTTTATTCGGTTCGATTAACTGCTTGCCGCAGGTGAGGCTGAAATGCCTTCTGGATAGGCCTGAGCGGGTACTTTGGTCGGGTCAAGCCCTGCCTTTTCTGCTGCTTCAGGTGTGCGCAGCATGCCAAGACCGTTCAAGATCAACGATACGACATAGCCGGGTACAAATCCGAGCAGGAAGAAGACAATTGCGCCAACAATCTGACCTACGAGGCTGACTGTCGCCACACCTTCGCCCTGAAGTGCAGGGTAGCCCGATGCAAAAACGCCCAGCGCAATCAATCCATAAAGACCGATGGTGCCGTGCACTGTTACTGCGCCAACCGCATCATCTATGCCGCGTTTTTCAAGCCAGACTGCACAGGGTTGAAGGATTACACCTGCACCGAAGGCGATGATAAAGGCCAAGCCTGGGAAGTAGATATCCAAGCCTGAGGCGACAGAGATGATCCCTGCAAGCGCACCTGACATCATCCAGAATGGATCTTTGGTGTAAATCCAAGCGCCAATGATACCGCCTGCAATGCCCATCAAGATGTTAAAGGCAAGAGCTGAAAGGGTGATTGGCGTGCCGTAGATGGTGGAAGCTTTGTCTCCAAACCATGACCAGCCTTCGCCAGGAACAATCACACAGGCCATCAAGAAGCCCCAGAAACCGACGATAATCAGCATCAAACCGGTCACGGTCAAAGGCATATTGTGTCCGCCGAGATGATTGGCCGTGCCATCTGCGTTGAATTTGCCGATCCGTGGTCCAAGATTGACCAACACGCCAAGAGCAAAGAAGCCTGCAACCGCGTGGACAAGTCCTGCAGCGCCGAAATCGTGAAGGCCGAACATGGTGACCAGCCAGCCATCTGCGTGCCAGCCCCAGGCCGCTGCAACAACCCATGCAAACGAGCCAAGAACGATCGCCAAAATAGTGAACCCAACAGTTTGAATACGTTCAATCACGGCACCAGACATAATCGAGGCTGTCGTACAGGCGAAAAGAGCAAAGGCGCCAAAGAAGACACCGGAAGCCTGATCTGCGATATTTGGTCCCATATACTGAGCACTTTCACCCCAGCCGAATGCGATGGCTGATGCATATTCCGCGCCGGATATGCCAGCTGCACCGGCCGATAGCGTTATGCCTGTGGGGAAGGCCCAATAAACCCACCAACCAAAGAAGTAAAAGGTGGGGATCATAAAGGCAAAGGCCAGAATGTTTTTGACGCCGGACGACAAGACATTGCTCATCCTTGATGCGCCCATTTCATAGGCCAAAAACCCAGCATGGATGATGATCATCAGGGGTATGGTCAAGTAATAATAGGTTTCGGCAAACATCGTGTTGGTCACACCCGCGCTCGCCTGTAGCGCTGCCACCTGCGCGGTCAGCTCAGCAATTTGTTCTTCCACTATGTGGGTCCTCCAGGTTGGTTGTTTTTTATTGGCACACTTCAGGTGCTACTTTTATTCAGAACATGTTTTATTTTTTCATGCAAAGGAAAATGTGCCAAAAAGAAAAATTGGGCTAAAATTGGATCAAAATATTTTTTTTGGAATAAAAACTTACTGTAAAAATCTAACCTAAAGTTAAGGCTAAGCGGTTGTAGCTTGTGGAGAATACCTTATAAAGAGTGAGTGTTAAAAAATATACTATTTAAAGGGGAAAATGGTCTAAAATTGGAATTAATTGTTTGATCGTTAAGTTTTTATTGGCACCAGAACGCTCAGTTTGCGCAATAAATGATTGACTGATCTCGAGAAGCACTTCCAAATAGCATGAGAAAAAAGGACAAAAAATGTCCGCTTTATGGGAGATATTCATGGACAAAAGAGTGGCCGTTATTGGCGCAGGCCCGTCGGGGCTGGCGCAACTCAGAGCGTTTCAATCAGCTGCTTCACAGGGCGAAAAAATTCCGGACATTGTTTGTTTTGAAAAGCAATCGGATTGGGGAGGCTTGTGGAATTATGACTGGCGCACCGGGGTGGATGAAAACGGCGAACCCTGCCATGGCTCGATGTACCGGTACCTCTGGTCAAACGGTCCCAAAGAAGGGCTTGAGTTTGCCGATTATTCCTTTGAAGAACACTTTGGACGTCAGATCGCTTCCTATCCTCCGCGCGCAGTTTTGTTCGATTATATCGAAGGCCGTGTTGCAAAAGCCGATGTACGTAAATGGATCCGGTTTTCAACTGTGGTGCGCTGGATAAATTACGACCCTGACACTGCGCAATTTACAGTCACAGTGCATGATCACAACTCGGACAGTTGCTATAGCGAAGACTTTGATCACGTGGTGGTGGCAAGTGGGCACTTTTCCACCCCCAATGTGCCCCATTATGAGGGCTTTGAAAACTTTAATGGCCGCATATTGCACGCCCATGATTTTCGCGATGCTCGGGAATTTGCCGATAAGGATATCTTGATCCTCGGGACCAGCTACTCTGCAGAAGATATTGGCTCGCAATGCTGGAAATACGGGTGCAAGTCGGTCACTGTTGCACACCGTACCGCGCCGATGGGCTTTGATTGGCCGGATAATTGGCAAGAAGTTCCTGCGCTGCTGAAGGTTGATGGAAAAACGGCCCATTTCAAAGACGGTTCCCAAAAAGAGGTCGATGCGATTATTCTTTGCACCGGATATAAGCATCATTTCCCGTTTTTGCCCGATGATCTGCGGCTAAAGACCACAAACCGTCTTGCAACCACCAATCTATATAAAGGTGTGGCATGGATAGATAACCCAAAGGTTTTTTACCTAGGCATGCAGGATCAGTGGTTCACCTTCAATATGTTTGATGCCCAAGCGTGGTGGGCGAGGGATGTGATTTTGGATAGGATTACTCTGCCAACCGACAAGGCCGTGATGTTGGCCGATGTTGAAGATCGTGTAGCTCGGGAGGAAGTCAGCGCAGATGGGAAATATTGCATCCGTTATCAAGGTGATTATGTGCAGGAGCTGATAGACGAAACTGACTACCCAAATTTTGACGTGGATGGAGCCTGTGAAGCATTCTATAAATGGAAAAAGCACAAATCGCTCAACATAATGACGTTTCGTGACAATGCCTATACCTCTGTAATTACAGGCACAATGGCGCCCGTGCATCACACCCCGTGGAAAGACGCGCTGGATGATACCCTAGAAGTGTATTTGCAGAATTAGGGCCAAAGCCCGTATGGGGGCAGGGGCATGCCTGCTTGCCCACATTCCCCTAGGCGGCGCATTTGCCGATAAAGGCGGCTTTGCGCGTATGGGCCGGAAGCGCGCCGAATTTTTGGCGATACCATTTTGACAAAAGCGCTGTGGTGGAAAAGCCGCAGGCAAGTGAAATTTCCGAAATTGGCAGGGCGGTTTGTTCAAGCAGCGCATGTGCCCGTTCAAGTCGCAGATCACGATAGACATACAGCGGTGAGCGGCTCAGCTTGTCGCCAAAACTGCGTTCAAGCCGCCGTGCGGACACGCCCATGATCCTGGCCACCTGTCCGACGGTGAGCGTGTCTTCCAGATGGTCGACCATGATGTCCAAAGCTTCGCAAACCACCATATTTCCCTCGGCAAGCCGCTTGTAGCGCCACTGTTCTTTGGACTGGGTTTTTTCGGCTGGCGGCACTAATCCAAGATGTTCGCGAAGCGCGCTTTCGGTATAGCCGCCTTCGCGCGCACCGATCAATTCAACCAGCATGGCAATCGCAGCCACTGAACTGATTGCGCTGCTTAAGGTTTTATGGTGGCAGGTGGTTGTTTCAGCAAAATCTGCAAGATATCCGCTTTCGCGCACGCTGACATGAAATTGCGGATGCACCGCCGCGCGCTGTGTTTTCAAAACGCCAGCCGCCAAGAGCACAAAAACGCCCGCTCCGATGACACCGACCCGCGCGGCATTGCGTATCGCCGGCTTAATGCGGCTAAGCTGGTCCGGGGTGATCAGCCAGGGCGCATGCGTGCCGCCAACCAAAACAAATGTCTGATGCGGACCGCAGAGCGAGTTGCCGATTTCTTTTGGAATGCCAATATGATGTGACCATCTGTATTTATCATTTCCAATCAGATGGTTAGCTGTGCGCAAAACCTCGATGCAGCTCTCGGTGACAAAGCTGACCGAAGCGTCGTGGCTTAAAAAAACGAACTCTGTGGTCAAGCTGCGACTTGAATTTAATGCCCCGTTGGTCAGATCAGAGCTGCGATCAAGTGTTTCGAAATACATCGTGCATTCTCCATCAGTTTGAGCATTTGACCTAAAGGCTTCGGCCAAACGCATCGGGGTCTAGGCTGTATTCGCGATCGAGGTCTCAATCGCATGCAAAAATGAATGGGCTGAGGAACTGGCCGACATCAGCAAAAAGCTATCGTCGCAGGTGCGAATGATAACAGTGCCAAGATGCTCCATCGAGGCGCGCGCGACTGCGCCAATGCCAAAGGCGTCTGGGGCAATGTTGAGCGGGCAAATCCGTTCAAGAGCGCGCCGTGCGCCTGCACCGGACATCTCTAATGTGACCCAGACATCACTTTGATCAGTGGTGTAGAACACACCGCCAAGAAGATCGGCAATATGGGGCTCGGCGCCGGTGTCTTGCTGTGCGCGCGGAAAAACGACAAAGGCCTGATCAGTGCCCAAGCGTAAAATCCTCATATCGCTCTCTTTAGAGAGTGCGGACATGCCCACCTCGGGCAAATCCACACCAAAAGCGGCGCTCACGGCTTTTTTGGCGGCGGTCAATTTGCGCAAAGGGATGGCGGCAGAGACAATAGCAACATCGTATATTTCGCGCAGTTTGACA
>CBFHXE010000077.1:0-11824 GCA_965659715.1 uncultured Paracoccaceae bacterium
TTTCGGATTTTTTAAAAAGCACTACTCCGGCGAAGTGGCCAGAGGTCAATATCGATCCCGATGATGATTTTTCAATCATGTATTCTTCGGGGACAACGGGGCATCCAAAGGGGGTTGTCTTGACCCACCGAGGGGCCATCAACGCGGTTTACACATGGCTGATGCAGCCTGCGATTACCCAAAAAATAGATCCTTTGGAAAATGCGGAAAAATCCTTCTCTATAAAACCATCAGTGCTTGTGGTGACACCGTTATTTCATGTCACCGCGACCCACCCGATGTTTTTATTAAGCTTGGCCGCTGGGGCAAAAATTTGCCTGATGCACAAATGGGATGCAAAAACCGCTGTGCGCATTATTCGGGATGAAAAGGTAACCCGTTTTTTGGGCGTTCCGACGCAGTCAGCTGAACTGATGACTGCTGCTCACGAGATGTCAGAACCACTTGATACACTTGATTTTCTTGGCTCTGGTGGGGCAAAAAGGCCAGCGGCCCAAGTTGCCCAACTGCATAGGGCCTTTCCATCCGTTCAGCTTGCCACAGGATGGGGAATGACGGAAACAAATGCTGTCGGTATTGGCCTTATTGGGAATGAATACCTTGATCACCCGGGGGCGGCCGGACGCTTGCACCCTCCCCTACAAGAAATAAAGTTTCTGGGCGAGAACGGTCAGGAAGTTTCGCCCGGAGAGGTCGGCGAAATTACCGTAAAAAGCGTTTGCAATATGCGAGCCTACCTTAATCAACCAGACGCGACAAATGATGTGCTATCCGATGGCTGGTTGAAAACAGGAGACCTTGGCAAAATAGACTCGAACGGCATTATTACAATTGTTGACCGAAAGAAGAACATCGTCATTCGCGGCGGTGAAAATATCGCCTGTCTGGATGTAGAAGGGGCTTTGCATCGTCATCCTTGCGTAATGGAGGCCTGCGTATTTTCCATACCAGATGATCGGTTAGGAGAAATTGTTGGTGCCGGCGTTCAAATCCAAAAAGAAAGCAGCGTAACGACCAAGGAGTTGCAGGATTTTCTGTTGCAGCATATCGCGCATTTCAAAATCCCCCAACACATCTGGCTGCAGATAGAGCCACTGCCACGCGGCGCCACAGACAAAATTGATCGCCGGGGCTTGCAGCAGCGTTGCTTGAGCGACCTAAAGGCGCAATCCGAAACAAGCGATGGACATTAATTTTCATGGCGTAACAAAGCAGGTGTTTAAAATATCTCTCTAAAACTCCACCACAGGAAAGCAAAAAACCCAAGTGGGTTTACCATTATGGATAAGGAAAATGAGCAAACTATTTGATCTTAATGGAAAAGTCGCCCTTCTCACCGGCGCGTCCAAAGGTATGGGACTGGCCATGGCAACTGGCTTGGCAGAACATGGGGCAACCGTGATTATTTCAGCCCGCAAACAAGATCAGCTTGAAGCGGCAGCCGAGCAGATCAATAAAATCTGCGGAGCTGAAAAAGCAATCGCTGTTGCCGCCAATGCAGGATCTAAATCCGAACTAGAAGCTTTGGTTGAAAACGCCCGTTCAAGCGCTGGTCCAATTGACATTGTTGTGGGAAACGCGGGCGTTAACCCCTATTTTGGCCCTACATCAGAAATATCCGAAGCGGCCTATGAAAAAACCATGACCACAAATGTGCAATCGAATCTTTGGCTTACGCAGCTTGTGGCAGAGGATATGATCCAAAAAGGCAACGGATCTTTGATGTTTACATCCTCTATAGGCGCCTTCAAACCCTCAGAAACGCTCGGTACTTATGGGATGTCAAAGCTTGCGCTCATTGGGCTTGTACGCAATCTTGCTGCGGAATACGGACCAAAGGGACTTCGGTTTAATGCTATTTGCCCGGGCTTGATCAAAACGGATTTCGCACGTGAGCTTTGGGAAAACCCACAAGCCAAAACTCGGATCGAGCGTGAAATACCGCTACGGCGCTTGGGCGAGGCTGAAGATTTAAAAGGGCTTGCTGTCTTTCTGGCCTCGGATGCCAGCCGGTATATGACAGGTCAAGCCTTAACCGTTTGTGGCGGCTCTAACATGTGGGCGTAAATAGGATAAAATATGGAATTAAAAAATAAAATAGTGGTGGTTACGGGTGCTGCGAACGGTATTGGCCGCGCGATGGCCATTCGGTTTGCCAAGGAAAATGCAAAAGCCGTGATATGCGCCGACCTAGACGAAAGCGGCGCACATGAAACGGCTCAGCACATTAATGGCATTGGGAAAAAACTTGATGTGAGCGATCCAAACGCCATTGCTGACCTGATTGAACAGACTGAAAATGATATTGGACCCATTGATCTTTTTTGCTCAAATGCAGGCATTTTAATGGCTGGCGGCGTTGAGGTGCCAGATGATCAATGGCAAAAAATCTGGGATGTCAATCTGATGTCACATGTTTGGGCGGCCCGCTATCTGGTGCCCCGCATGGCAGCCCGCGGCGGCGGGTATCTATTAAACACCTCTTCTGCGGCCGGATTGCTCAACCAAGTGGGCTCTGCCCCTTACGGCGTGACCAAACACGCAGCTGTTGGATTGGCCGAATGGATAGCGATGAGCTATGGCGACCAAGGCATCAAAGTATCACTTTTATGTCCCCAAGCTGTCAGTACCGAAATGATACGCGGGTTTGAAGAACATGTGGCCAGCATCGATGGGGTGATTAACCCAGAAGACGTGGCAGAGGCTTGCGTGCAGGGCATTCGGGATGAGCAATTCCTGATCCTACCGCACCCAAAAGTAAGCACATATATCAAAAATAAAGCCGAGAATTACGAACGCTGGATTGGTGGGATGCGCAAACTTAACCGGCAATTCGGAGGATTTAATTGAGAGGGAATATTAAAATACCTTTTAAAACCAATAAATTATGCTTTCTAGTGAAATTAAACTTTGCTTAAGTTTTCTTTCGCATCCTTCGCATCAGTCCCTCTTGGGCAACGCTTGCGACTAAACGGCCATCAGACGCAAAAACCGAGCCGCGATTAAACCCTCTTGCACCGCCACTAAATGGACTATCCATGGAATAAAGATGCCAATCTTCAAACTGAACCGGGGCGTGAAACCACATGGCATGATCTAAGCTTGTGGTCATAATGCCCCCTTTCCACCAGGTCAGCCCATGCGGCCTAAGCGATGAGCCTAAAAGGTTGAGATCAGAGGCGTAAGCCAAAAGACACTGTTGAATGGCAGGCGATGTTCCAGTTGCATCGGACATCCGAAACCACATGTGGTTCGTATCGTCGGTTGGCTCTGGATTGAAAAAATCGCGCGGCGCGACTTCGCGAATTTCAATAGGCCGCGGGCGGGTAAATTCATCGCGGTGCTTTTCGCTAAAATGTTTTGCGGCTTCAGCGCGCAATTCAGCCCGTTCTGCCAACCCGTCTGGGCCAGCAATCTTGGGCATTTCATGCTGGTGCTGCCAGCCCTCTTCATCAATATGGAATGACGCAGACATGGTTAAAATCTGTTTGCCGTTTTGCATCGCGACCACGCGCCGAGTGGTAAAACTGCCGCCGTCGCGTGTCCGATCAATCTGATAGACCACAGGAACCGCGGGATCACCCGGCCGTATAAAATAGGCATGCAGCGAATGACACAAACGGCCGTCCACACTGCGATAAGCTGCGGCAAGCGCCTGTGCAATTACGTGGCCGCCAAAAATACGTGTACTGGTTTCGCCGCCGGTCCCAATACCGCGAAAAAGATCGACCTCAAGCAATTCAAGATCTAATAGATCAAGCAGCTCTTGACTGGCGTGGTTCATAATCAATCCCTTCAAACATCTGAATTTATATAATATTATTCAATTTTTAAAATCAAACATAACTCAGCTTGCGCCAATCATTTTGGCCATCGCTACTCTTGTTTCTTCGGTGAACCAGCCATCATCTTTACCTATGTTGGCATTGGAAATAGCGGTTTCAATCAACGCAATAGTGCCCCCGCGGATCTGCTGTTTTACCAACCCATAGGCTTGGGGCGGCAATTGCGCGTATTCTTTGGCCACATGGATCGCTTGGTTTAGAACCTCGTCAGCGTCGACCAATTCATCAACAATCCCGGCGGCAAGCGCCGCCTCTGCCGATAATGGATTTCCGCTTTGTAAAATCCGCCGCAAATCATTCGGCGAAAGCATTGCCCGCGCGATTTCAAGCGTACCGGCGGGCAATCCAACCCCAACCTGCACCTCGGCCAATCCGAAACGCGCTTTCGGGCCGGCCACCCGATAGTCTGAACACAACACTGGGAAAAATCCCCCCGCTATAGCTGGGCCTGCCACTGCAGCAATCAATGGCTTTGGAAACGAAAACATTTTGCAAAAAGCAATGTCGAGCCCTCTGACAATCTGGTTTTGCTGATCTATATCATAATGCTGCGCTTGCTTAAGGTCTAAGCCGGCGGAAAAAACCTTAAGCCCACTGGCCAGTATAACGGCTTTGACTTCGGCATTTTCAGCCAAATCAACAAACAACTGTGCTAGATCACCGAGTGTTTTTGCATCCATTGCATTGACCGGTGCCTGCGCCAATGTCACCAAGGCAACCCCGCCATTTTGCATTTCGAAAGACAGCCAGCTCTGCGTACCCATTCAACAATTCCCCTACGTTATTTTCAAACCCGTCGCAATACTTTTAACCTTGAGTTGACAGAGTTCAAAACGTAACGCTACGATTTTTCAATAAAAATATCAAAATCATATCTGGCCCGAATGCCGATGGAGGTGCAATTTGAAACTTTACTATGCCCAAAACAGCCGAGCGGTGCGCGTGGCTTGGCTCTTAGAAGAGCTGGGTCTTGAGTATGAAATTGAAAAATTTGCACTTGGCGATCGGGCTATGCGAGAGCCTGAGTATCTTTCCGTGCACCCAATGGGGCGCGTTCCCGCATTTGAAGATCAGGGCATGACGCTGTTTGAAAGCGGGGCGATCATTCAATATATCTTGGCCAATTACGGCGATGGAAGGTTTGTTCCAAAGGTTGGAGTGCCTGAATTTTCTCAATATCTTCAATGGTTTCACTATGCAGAAGGCATGATCATGCCGCCCATGAATACGCTTGTTGTCGAAACTATTTTGCTTCCTCCAGAACGGCGTACCGAATTGAATGTAAAGCGTTCAACAAAGCTCTTGGGGCAAATGCTGCATGCCGTAAACCAGAACCTAGCCGATAAAGACTATCTCGTTGGCGATCAAATGACCGCAGCAGAGTTTATGACCGGTCATGCAGTCATCATGGCAAAACGCTTTGGTATTGATCTAACCGACAAACCCAATATCCCACCCTATGTGGCACGACTAGAAGCGCGCGATGCCTTTCAACGCGCGTCACACAAATGAGCGCGCCAATAGTGTTCATCGTGGGCGCCGGCGATTACATCGGCGCCGCAATTGCCCGGCGATTTGCCAAAGGCGGCTTTACAGTCTGCCTTGGACGGCGCAACGGCGATAAACTTGAACCACTGCTGGAAGACCTGCGCAACACCGGTCAAAAGGCTTATGGCTATAGCTTTGATGCGCGTGATGAAGAGGCTACAGAAGAAATCTTTAAAAAGATTGAATCCACCGTTGGGGCGATTGATTTGGTGATTTTCAATGTGGGTGGCAACGTTTATTTTCCCATTCTTGAAACCACCGCGCGGGTCTATCGCAAGGTCTGGGAAATGGCCAGTTTTGCAGGCTTTCTAACCGGCCGTGAAGCCGCACGCTATATGGTCCCACGCGGCCGTGGCAAGATATTTTTTACCGGGGCTTCGGCAAGTCTACGCGGCAAGTCCGGCTATAGTGCCTTTTCCGCGGGCAAAGCCGGTTTGCGCATGCTTGCACAAAGTATGGCACGCGAATTAGGACCTAAAAACATACACATAGCGCATCTTATTATCGATGCCGGAGTGGATACCAAATTTGTCCGCGAACGCATAAAAGCGGCTGGGCGTGACCCTGACGCGCTGCCACCGGATACATTGATGGATCCAAATTCGGTGGCCGAGGCCTATTGGATGCTCTATCATCAAAGCCGCGATGGCTGGACCCATGAGCTTGACCTAAGACCGTTTCGAGAAAGCTGGTGAACCAAAATTTTTCGCGGCAAAACGGGGCGAAAATCCTACATCGGTATGACGTCGGTATTGCGTCCTTATGACGGTGGTGCAAAAGCCAGCATTGGAACTAAAAGTGCAATCGCGGCACTCTTGAACTATTGATTATTCCCAATTCGGCCAAAGTTTAAATCCAAGTTAGCGCAAAGCGCGTGCACGATGGTTTACTCAACCCTGTGACCTTTAGTATAGCTGGCAAGCGGCCGCGCCAAACGCGCGGCCCGGTCTGTTTAAGAAAAGCCTGTTTCAGGCCATCTTGTCCAAAGAGTCTAAAGCACTTCGAAAAGGCCGGCAGCGCCCATTCCGCCGCCAACGCACATGGTGCAGACCACATATTTTGCGCCGCGCCGTTTGCCTTCGATAAGCGCGTGCCCGACCATACGCGCGCCGGACATACCATAAGGGTGCCCAACCGAAATCGCCCCGCCGTCCACATTGAGCCGCTCATTGGGAATGCCAAGCCGGTCGCGTGAATAAAGCACCTGTACGGCAAACGCTTCGTTAAGCTCCCAAAGATCAATGTCATCCATTTTGAGCCCATGGGCTTCCAAAAGCTTTGGCACCGCAAAGACCGGACCAATGCCCATTTCATCGGGCTCGCAGCCGGTTGCCATCACGCCGACATAGCGCCCAAGCGGCTCAAGCCCGCGCTGCTCGGCCAGTTTTGCCTCCATCACCACTGCGGCCGAAGCGCCATCAGACAGCTGGCTGGCATTGCCGGCGGTGATATAGCCCCCCTCTTTGATGCTCAGACCGTCTTTGAACACGGGCGCCAGACCGTTAAGTCCTTCGAAGGTGGTACTCGGCCGGTTCCCTTCGTCTTTGTCCAAGGTCACCTCATGCTCGGAAATGGCGCCGGTTTCACGATCTTGAAATTTCATCACCGTGGTCATTGGCACGATCTCTTGATCAAACCGGCCCGCTTCCTGTGCGGCGTGGGTACGCTGCTGCGATTGAAGCGCGTAGTCATCCTGCACCTCGCGGCTGACGCTATAGCGCGCCGCGACGGTTTCAGCTGTTTCCAGCATCGACATGTAAATATCAGGTTTGTTTTGCTTGAGCCATGGATCGGGGCCCACCCGCATTTCAGGGGTTTGCACCATGGAAATACTTTCAACGCCGCCGCCGATGACCACATCCATGCCATCGGTGATCACCTGTTTGGCCGCCGTGGCAATGGCCATCATGCCGCTGGCGCATTGGCGGTCGACTGACATGCCTGCAACTGTGACCGGCAAGCCCGCACGCACCGCAGACTGGCGGGCAATATTGCCGCCCTGATAGCCTTGCTGCAGCGCTGCGCCAATAATGCAATCGCTGATCTCGCCGGCATCGACGCCGGCGCGCTCAACCGCATGGGAAATGGCATGGGCCGCCAGCGCCTGAGGTGTGGTGGCATTAAACGCCCCGCGATAGGCTTTGCCGATGGGGGTACGGGCGGTGGATACGATCACTGCGTCACGCATGAGTATGTTCCTTTGGTTGTGTGTCGGCCGCTGGCGCGGCCATAGTTAAAATCCCCGTGCGGCAGCAACTTGCTCCGCATGGTATCCGTAATCGCCCAGCCATTCACTGGCGACACGGGCGCGTTTCATGAAAAACCCCATATCGAAGGCATCGGTCATGCCAATGCCCCCATGCATCTGAACACCTTCGATTACTGCGAGTTTTGCAGTTTTAATCGCCCGTGCTTTGGCAAGCGACACTGCCATGGCTGCATTTTCCGGATCACTGTCAAGCATGCGGCCTGCGTGCAGAATTGCCGATCCGGTCACTTCCATTTCGCACCACAGATGGGCCGCGCGATGTTGCAAGGCCTGAAAGCTGCCGATGGGGCGGCCGAATTGCTGGCGCTCTTTGAGATAGGCAACGGTCATATCCGCAGCGCCGGCCGCGAGCCCGGTCATCTCCGCGCTTAAGGCGGCCTGACCTGCCTGCAACGCGGGGCGCAAAACTGTCATTGCAGCGCCCGCAGCGCCAATAATGTCGTCCCCCGTGGCCTCGACATTGTCAAACTCGACCCGGGCGGCATTGCGGCTGTCGATCATGGCTTGATCATTGCGGGTGATCCCAGCGCGGTCTGCGGGCAAATCAAAAAGGGTCAAATCCTCTGGCCCCTCTCCGCTGCGCGCAAGTACAAGCACCCGATCGGCAAAGCCGCCATCCACAACAAAGGATTTTTGGCCGTTCAAACGAAATCCGTTGCCTAATTTTTCACAGGCCAGTTGACTGTTTTCAGGTGCAAATTTTGACGTTTCATCCAGTGCAAGCGCATAGGTCAGCCGGCCCTCGGCAATGGCAGACAGCCGCTCGGCGCTGGCGGCACTACCCACCTGCTTTAAGGCTGTTGCAGCCATCACGGCGGTCGACAGAAACTGACTTACCGCTAGGGTTTTGCCAAGCTCATGGGCAATGACGCCAGCTGCGGCATGGCCCATATCCACGCCGCCATTGTCTTCGGGCACCAGAACCCCGCACCACCCCATTGCAGCCATTTCCGCCCATAGCTCGGGATCATGGGTTTTGCCATCATCGCGCATCTCGCGCAGTTTGCTGACCGGTGCATCTGCATCCAGAAACCCACGGGCGCTTTCGGCCAGCATGGTTTCTTCTTCACTTAAAATCAGTTTTATCATTGCTTTACCCCGGCAGACCTAAAATGCGCCGCGAAATAATGCCAAGCATCACTTCTGAGGTGCCGCCTTCGATTGAATTGGCCTTGCTGCGCAGCCAGTCCATGGCCAGATCGCCATGCGCGCCATCTGTATCAATCGCCTCGCTGCCGCCCGCCGACATCATCAGCTCATAGCGCTGTTTGTTCAACTCGGTGCCCATGTATTTGAGCATGGCTGAGGCATCGCCAACCCCTGCCCCCGCTTCGGCCTGATCTTTGTAGCGCTCCAGCGTTAATCCCACTGAAAGCGCATCAATTTCGCACTCCATCGCCGCGGCGCGCAAACTGGCATCGGACAACCGCTCTTGCCCTGCGGTCTGCGCCAAAACTGCGCCAAGCGGCCGGCCAGAGGTCAGGCCTTGGTTATTACCGCTAATCATTTCGCGTTCATGGGTGAGCAGATATTTGGCGATATCCCAGCCTTTGTTCACCTCGCCCACCACATTTTCCTTTGGCACTTTGACATTGTCAAAAAACGTCTCGCAAAAGGCAGAAGCCCCCGAGATAAGCTGGATCGGCCGGGTGCTGACACCTTCGCTTTCCATATCAATCAGGATAAAAGATATGCCTTTATGCTTGGGCGCATCACGGTCAGTGCGTACCAGCGCAAAAATCCAATCAGCCTTATCCGCGTAAGAGGTCCATATTTTCTGGCCATTGATCAGATAATGATCGCCCATATCTTCGGCTTTGGTCTGCACACCCGCCAGATCAGATCCCGCGCCCGGCTCGGAATAGCCCTGGCACCAGCGGCGCTCGCCGCGAATGATATGGGGCAGGTATTTTTGCTTTTGCGCTTCTGAGCCAAAGGCCAGCAAAGCCGGTCCAAGCATCCAGATGCCAAAGCTTAGCAGCGGCATCCGCGCGTTGATCCGCGCCAATTCCTCAAGGTATATTTTTTCCTGCTCGCGGCTAAGGCCAGCGCCGCCATAAGCGGCAGGCCAGCGCGGCGTTGTCAGGCCAACCTCGGCTGCATTTTGCATCCAGAGCTTTTGTTCCTCAGAGGTGAATTCCCAGTTTTTTCCACCCCAGCAAATTGTTGCCTCGGTGTTTAACCCGTCCCGCATGGTCTGCGGACAATGGGTATCCAGCCAGTTGCGCAGCGACTGGCGAAAGCTTTCGGGATCTTGCGTTGCCCAAGTCATTTTAGGTTTTGTCCTACCCTGTCCGTTCAATTTGCGCCCTAGGATGTCACCTCAAATTTTGATTGACAAGCACGAAGGTGGGATGGTCAGTAGTGACCGTACGTCCCAAATGCCAATTCACAGTGAGAGACAAAATGAAAGCTATGCTGAGCACCGAACCAGGGGGGCCAGAGACGCTGGTTCTGACCGAAATGCCCACCCCTGAGCCCAAGGCAGGTGATATTCGCATTGCCGTTAAAGCCGCCGGTGTTAATTTTCCCGACACGCTGATCATTCGCGATCTATATCAAATCAAGCCGCCGCGCCCCTTTGTGCCGGGCGGGGAAATTTCCGGCGTTGTGGATGCCCTTGGCGACGGGGTCGAAGGGTTTTCCATTGGCGATAGGGTGCTGGCCGTGCCCGGCGTTGGCGGTTTTGTTTCGCACCTGACAACACCGGCCGCACGAGTGATCAAAATACCCGACGCGATGCCCTTTGATGAAGCCGCCTGTTTTATTTTCACCTATGGCACCTCGCATTACGCACTGCGCGACCGCGCGGCGCTTAATGCCGGTGAAACCCTCTTGATTTTGGGGGCAGCGGGCGGTGTTGGCGCGGCGGCGATTGAGCTTGGCAAAGCCATGGGGGCGAAAGTGATCGCAGCAGTGTCCAGCGAAGAAAAAGCCGCCTTTTGCCGCAAGATCGGCGCCGATGAAACGCTGATTTATCCACGCGAAATGGACCGCGATGCGCAAAAAGAAATGTCCATTAACATCAAACAACTAGCAGGGCCAAATGGCGTTGATGTGGTCTATGATGCGGTCGGCGGTGCCTATGCAGAGCCGTGCATCAGAGCCATGGCTTGGAACGGCCGGTTTTTGGTGGTTGGCTTTCCAGCCGGCATTCCCAAAATACCGCTCAACCTGACGCTTTTGAAAAGCTGTCAGATTGTTGGTGTGTTCTGGGGCGCCTTTACCATGCGCGATCCAAAACAGCACCAAAAATACCTTGCAGAGCTTTTTGATCTCTACGCAAAAGGCCAGATCAAGCCGCAGGTCACGGCTTCATTTGATCTGGCTGATGCAGGCAAAGCGCTTGAGTATATTGCCAATCGAAAAGCCTTGGGTAAGGTTGTTTTGACCGTCGATTAATCTAGATGGCTGACGTCGTTATAGCCGCGCACTTTCATTTTGTCGCGGTCTATCACCAGCCGGCTGATCGAGCCGTTCTCAGCCTGCAGAAAAGCAAAGGGGGCAGCACCGGTGGCCAGTGACATTGCCGCAGCAATTACGCCGCCATGCACCACCACTGCCACCAGTTGGTCTGGATGCGCAGCAGCAATGCGAAGTAGTCCGTTGCGTACCCGCGCCTGCAACTCGGTAGTGGTTTCAGCGCCTGGTATTTCGCCCCATTCTTGATTGTCGATCGAGCGTCTGAAAATCGGATCACCCTCAGCCGCTTTGAGCCGGTAAAGCCCGGCGTCCCACTGCCCAAGGCAAACCTCGCGTAGATCGGGTTCGACTTTTGGGGTCAGGCCAAGGTGCCGCGCAAGCGGCGCTGCGGTCTGGTGGGTGCGCTGCAAGGTGGTGACATAAATCGCCGCAATGGGCCATGTTTTAAGCCGCTCGCCAACTGCAATAGCTTGTTTTCGGCCATTTGGGTGCAATGCGGGGTCTCCGTGACCATCTTTCATTGGAAACGGCACACCCTCGATAGCAGGTTGCGACTCGCCGTGTCGAATTAACAGCAAATCAGCCGCCCCCGGCCACGGATTAAATTTAAGTTGCCGGACTTCTTTGGGCTTAATTTCTTTGGTCATTGTAACATCCTAAAATATCCTTAGCATGACCATGGCACAGAACCTAACTTCATTCCATCGCTTTTAGGCCCTAAGGTACAGGAGATGATTAA
>CBFHXE010000078.1:0-11767 GCA_965659715.1 uncultured Paracoccaceae bacterium
CAATGCCCTGTGCCAATCCACCATGGACCTGACCAGTGACGATCATCGGGTTGATCACATTTCCAAAATCATCAACGGCAGTGAACCGTTCTATCGTGACCTTGCCGGTGTCCGGATCAACTTCAACCTCACAGGCATATGCGCCTGCTGGATAGGTAAAGTTTGATGGATCATAAAACGCCGTTTCCTCAAGCCCGGGCTCGATATCCTCGATCGGAAAATCATGCGGGATATAGGCTTTGAGCGCAACGTCACCAAAACCGACCGATTTATCGGTTCCAGAGACGCTAAACTGTCCATCGGAAAACTCGACATCCTGCTCGGAGGCTTCCAGCATATGGGCCGCGATCTTCTTGGCCTTATTGATGATCTTTTCAGTTGCGCGCACCACGGCAGAGCCGCAAACCGCAAGGCTTCTTGATCCGTAAGTGCCCATTCCAAAAGGAATTTTTGAAGTGTCGCCGTGGACAATATCGACTGATCCCTCATCTATGCCAAGCATCTCGGCAACGACCTGGGGAAATGCGGTTTCATGGCCTTGTCCATGACTATGGGCACCCACCATGACCGAGATGTTTCCAGTGGCGTTCACCCGCACGGTGGCTGCATCATAAAGACCAACACGGCTGCCCAAAACACCCACCAGATTAGAGGGCGCAATTCCGCAGGCTTCGATATAGGTATTCACCCCGAGCCCGCGCATTTTGCCATTTGCTTCTGTGGCTTTGCGGCGCGCATCAAATCCGCTTAGGTCTGCGAGCTCTTCAAGCTTATCGACCAGCGCATGATAATTGCCCGTGTCATATTCAAGCCCAGCCGCAGCTGCATAGGGAAACTGATCTGGTTTGATAAAGTTCTTGCGCCGTAATTCAAGCGGGTTCATTCCCAGTTCATGAGCGCATTTATCAATCGCCCGCTCTAGCGAATACGTCGCTTCGGGGCGGCCCGCACCGCGATATGCATCCACCGGCGCAGTGTTGGTAAACACAGCCTTAACATTCACATAAAGCGTTGGAACTGTATAGTTCCCAGCCATCAATGTGCCATGCAAAAAGGTCGGTGTCGCGGTTGAGAAATTGGACAGATAAGCGCCAACATTGGCCATGGTTTCTGTCCGGAATGCCAAAAACGTTCCGTCTTTCTCGCAGGCGATTTCGATTTTGGTCACATGATCGCGGCCATGTGCATCGGTCAAAAAGCTTTCACTGCGCGATGCAGTCCAGCGCACTGGCCGGCCAAGTTTTTTCGCCGCTGCCAGTACCAGCGCCTCTTCCCCGTAATGATAGATTTTCGACCCGAAGCCGCCGCCCACATCCGGTGCAACCACGCGCAGTTTGTTTTCGGGTATCCCCAGAACAAACGCACAGATCAAAAGCCGTGTCAGATGCGGGTTTTGCGAAGTGGTATAAAGCGTGTAATCCCCAGTGCCCGGATCAAATAACCCAGTTGAGGCGCGCGGCTCCATTGCATTTGGGACCAAACGGTTGTTGACCAGCTCTAATGTCGTCACATGCGGAGCGCTTTTAATCGCTTCGTCTGTGGCAGCGCGGTTGTCTTCGATCCAGCCCCAGTCAAAACACTGATTGGTGCCAATTTCATCATGCACCAATGCGCCGCCTTTGAGCGCTGCTTTCATGTCAACTACAGCGGGCTGTTCGTCGATGTCTATTTCAATGGCCTCTGCGGCATCGCGCGCCTGCTCGGCTGTTTCGGCAATAACTGCCGCATAGGCATCCCCAACATGGCGCACTTTTCCATGGGCCAACACCGGCCGCTTGGGTTCTTTCATCGGTTCGCCGTCTCGGCTGTTGATGAGCCATCCTGCCGGATTGCCCCCCACATCCACAAAATCATCCCCTGTGAAAACAGCCAGTACACCCGGCATGTTTTCGGCAGCGCTGGTGTCGATGGATTTTATAATCCCGTTTGCCACTTCACTGCGGGCGAAAACCGCATGGGTTTCACCAGTCAGAGAGATATCGTCTGTATATTGACCTAATCCGGTTAGAAACCGGATGTCCTCGCGCCGCTTGGTGCTGGCGCCGATGCCACTATCTTTGGGCATGTTAATTCCTCCTTGCTTTGAAAGCTGGGTAACTTTTGTTGTTTTTATTCAGCTGCGATCGCGTCCGCGTCTTGTCCTGATGCGGCCAGTACCGCTTTGACAATGTTGTGGTATCCGGTGCAGCGACAAATGTTTCCGTCTAAATGGTGACGCACATCGGCCTCGTTTGGTTTGGGATTGTTTTTCAACAGCTCTGCTGTCGCCATAACCATACCCGGCGTGCAAAATCCGCATTGAAGCCCGTGATGGTCTTGAAAGGCTTGTTGGATCACGTTCAAGGATCCATCTGCGTTTGCTTGACCTTCGATTGTCGAAACATCTGCTCCGTCGGCTTCGGCCGCAAACATGGTGCAGGATTTCACCGCAACCCCATTAACGTGCACGGTGCAAGCGCCGCATTGGCTGGTATCACAGCCCACATGAGTGCCGGTTAGATGCAAGTCCTGTCTTAAGAAATTGACCAAAAGGGTGCGCCCTTCGACATCTCCCGAGACCGGCTTTCCATTCACCGTCATCGATAGTTTAGTCATTAAATTACTCCCATTATTTATATTATTAGCCAGTCAATTTGGTGAGCCAGCCTTTTTCTTCGTCTTCTGTAGTTTCCTCGATTGATTGAAGTTCTTGGTTTTCGATTGCATCGCGCAACCGTTCAAAAAATTGGTCCGCCATTTTCTTGGCAAAACCATCAATGATCCGGCTTCCCAATTGGGCCAGCTTGCCACCAACTTTAGCCTCGACATCATAATTTAAAACTGTGATGTCATCGGTGCTTTGCAATGTCACCGTTGCCGCGCCTTTGGCAAAACCGGCTGCACCGCCCTTACCTTGGCCCGATAATTTTAGGCTTTTTCTTTCCACCATGTCTGACAAAGTGACCTGACCCTTAAAGGTGGCTTTGACAGGTCCGACTTTTTGAACAACTGTCGCTTCAAACCCCTCTGATGGTGACCCTGACATTTCTTGACATCCAGGGACGCAGCGCTGCAGCACCTCAGCCGAAAGGATGGCTTGCCAAACCCTTTCGTCGCTAGCGGTAATCTGCTTGCTACCAGTCATTTTCATTTTGATACTCCACAAACTTTCGGGTTTTTGGAATAGCCTAGAGGATAGTGCCCTTAAACCTTAGGCCCAGATTTTTTTTCAATCAATGATGAAATTTTAGAAGTTTTGTTCAGGCATTAATCACAAATAAAATGACAGTAATGTTTTGGCGAACTTACTTGGCTTTATTTCGCTTTAGATAAACGTAATAGGCGCCGCCGCCTCCGTGCTTTATATGTGCGGCAGAAACCTGAAGCACCAAGGACGCCAAAGGCGCCATGCCAAGCCAACGGGGTACATTGTGGCGTAAAACACCCTTTTGACTTGGGATCGGGCCATAATCATCAAAAGATTTTCCCTTTCCTGTAATTACCAAAACCAATCGTTTGCCAGACGCAGATGCCGCAAGAATAAACTGAACCAGTGCAGGTTGTGCCTGACCCAGAGTCAAACCATGCAAATCTATTGTTCCCTCAGGGGTCATCTTACCGCGTTTAAGCCTTTCAAAGGCGCGTTTGTCCATTTGAATCCGCGACATTTCAAGGGATCTATTCAAGTCTGGCTTTAGATCAAAAGTTGGCCGTGTATCAGTGGATTGGGCCCCAATTTCAAATTTTGTAATACGCTGTAGCTGCGGCGCTCTTAGTGGTTTTTGTTTGAGCTTTTTATCAGCAGCCAACGGCCGGGTTTTTGCACCAAAAAGTGGTGCAGCAGTTTGCGCAACCTGCTGCCAAAGTTCTTTTTCTTCAGGTTTTAGCTTTCGTTTGCTCATTGCTGTTGCCCAAACCTATAGACATTTGCTTTTCTTCATCTTCGCAGCAAAAACATCGGTTTTCTAGACGCTTTTGGGACACCCGCAAATGTTGAAATAGCGCAAGTTGGAAAATTGTGCCGATTTTTAGCTCCGAAAACTATTCACCGGTCGCCACCAATTGCCAGTTTGGATCTTGAAGCCCCATATCTTTTGAGAACGTCCAGATATCTTTTTGTCGTTTGATTTGTTTTGCATCACCTTCGACAACTTCGCCCTCAGCGTTTTTAACGACTGAAATTAACTCGCCTGTCAGGGAAACAGAAATATCTGCAACGTCTGTCGTTTTATCAAAGAAAACATCGCTAAGCTTCAGTTCTCGGATGCCAACAAACTCGGCTTCAATTGTGAGCCCTTGCGCTTTACGATTTTTGATCACTTCGTCAAACGTTTCTGCTACCTCGGGCGATAAGAGCGCTCGGATGTCTTCCATCTCACCGCGCTCAAATGCCATCAAAATCATTTCATATGCCCCGCGTGCACCGGTTAGAAATTCGGTGACCGAGAAATCGGGATCTACATTTTTGATCTCAACCAGCTTATCAGCCAAATGAGAACCAGCTGGCACATTATCGATTATATCGGCATCAGGCCCGCCTTCTATCACCGTTAATTCTGGTGATTTATCTGGCTGGGAATCGCCGGTCCGAGGTTTTTCAAAACCTTCCCGGGTCCCCAAAACATTTCTCAAACGCAAAACCAGAAAAATTGCGATGCCTGCCAAAACTAATATTTCAATTGTCATAGGATTCATTTAGACCTCTTGCCCACCTATGGAAATTCACAGAGTTGCCCCTTATGTAGGGGACACAAGACAACAAGTCCACAACCCCTCTGGTCTTAGGAGCGTTTTCTTATGTGGTTATTCATTTTATTTGTATCAGTACCAATAATTGAGATCGGTCTCTTTATTCAAATTGGGGGATCAATTGGTATTTTACCAACATTATTGATTGTTATACTAACAGCGGCGCTGGGGACCTGGCTTGTGCGTAACCAAGGCCTTGCAACCCTTTCTTCGCTCAAAAATCAGGTGGACAGTTTTCAAAACCCTACCCAGCAGTTGGCACATGGCGCGATGATTTTATTTGCGGGGGCGTTATTGCTTACACCAGGGTTTTTCACAGATGGGTTTGGTTTTTTGCTTTTGGTCCCGCGTTTTAGAGACTTTGCATTTAATTATCTTAGGAATCGCATAATAATGGGTTCAACCGCTCGATCCGGATTTACTCAAGCCGGAAGCGCAAACCACCAAAAGAAAAACACTTCTGATATGATTATCGAAGGTGAGCTTTATGAAGACGACGAGAGCAAGGATTGAGCATTTTCAGACAACCTGATAGATAGCCCAAAAACCTGATAATCGAAGGAGCCTGAAATGGCCGAAGAGACCGCTCAGCCAACACAACCAACGATGAATGTTTTAGCACAATATATCCGGGATATGTCGTTTGAAAACATCCTGGCTCAAAAGGGCGTAGGCGGCGAGGTTGCGCCAGATGTACAGGTTCAGGTCAATCTAGATGCCAAAAAGCGTGGTGTTGAAGGCCAGTATGAAGTGGTTATTAAACTTCGGGTTGATTCCAAGTCCAAGGAAAGCAAAGATCAGCTCTTTCTGCTTGAAATCGAATATGGTGGAATTTTTCAAATTGCCGGGCTGCCAGAAGACCAACTGCACCCTTATTTGCTGATCGAATGTCCACGCATGCTGTTCCCGTTTTTGCGCCGTATCGTAAGTGACATCACCCGTGATGGTGGTTTCCCACCGTTAAATTTGGAAACCATAGATTTTCTATCGCTATATAAAAACGAAATAGAGCGGCGTCGCGCGCAAGCAGAAAAAGAAAGTAGCAGCACCCCGATGAATTAAGCCGGTGCTCATAGGTCTAAGGTTTTCAACCTTTTATCCAAAGCGCATCTGGACCCAAAGCATCGACAAAATCAGAGTGGCGTACCCTTTCTTGGTCTGTGATACGGCTTTTCAAAGCCGCCGGTCGTTGCAAAACAGGCTGTGTGTTTGAGGGATCTTGCAACGCGGTTTTAACATCAGCAGAGCTTTGTGATAATCCAAAATCTGGCTGACGGCCACCGATCAGCTCAAGATAAACCTGCGCTAGAATTTCCGAATCAAGCAGCGCGCCATGGAGTGTGCGATCAAAGCTATCAATACCAAAGCGTCTGCACAGGGCATCAAGCGATGCGGGTGATCCGGGAAATTTACGCCGCGCGATTGCCAACGTGTCCAGAGCCTGATCACCAGGTAATATAGTGCGGCCAGCCCAACGCAGTTCAGCATTGATAAATTTCATATCAAAAGACGCGTTGTGAATAATCAGCTTGGCATCACCGATAAAGTTCAAAAACCCGTCTACAATCGCGGAAAAATCTGGTTTGTCCTTTAAAAAATCATCCCCCAAACCATGCACAGCAAAAGCTTCTGCTGGCATAGCACGCTTTGGGTTTATGTATTGATGATAGGTTTTGCCCGTCGGTAGGTGATTATTTAGCTCGATCGCCCCGATTTCGACAATCCGATCACCTTGTTCAGGATCAAGACCTGTGGTTTCGGTATCTAATACAACTTCACGCATTTAACCGGTTTTCCCGAATATCATGGACAATTTGATGCACCTGCTGTTCAGCGTGGTCTAATGTGTCTGTGATCACCACATAATCTGACTTTTGTAATTTTTCTTTGATGGGCATTTGCCGCTCTAAAATTTGTTCAAACTGGTCCTGGGTCATCGTATTTCGCTTAAGTACTCTTTGTTTCTGCTCTGCTGCGTCGATAGAAACGCAAACAATAGCATCCATTTGTGCATGACCACCAGTTTCAAAAAGCAATGGAATATCAAAAACCAAAATATCTGCTACCGATTCATTTAAAAACGCAGCACGGTCTTTGGCGACAAGGGGATGAACAATCTTTTCAAGCTGCGCAAATCCTGATGAAGATTTTGATAGCTCTTCTTTGAGGGCGCTGCGTGAAACCGCTTCTTCAATAATCGCATTTGGGAACACAGAGCGAATTGGGTTAACCGCCTCGCCGCCTTTTGCATAAAGCCGATGAACTGCCGCATCTGCATCCCAAACAGCACAGCCGGCTTTTTTAAAAAAACCTGCTGTTGTGCTTTTGCCCATGCCGATGGACCCTGTTAGCCCCAACCGAAAACTCATGGGATTAAAATATCGCGTATTTCCTGATCAACAACTGGTTTTTGTCCAAACCAACGTTCAAAGCCTGGAACCGCTTGATGGATCAACATTCCCAAACCGTCAACGACGGTTGATCCTTTGGAACGGGCCGCTTGCAAAAACTCTGTCTCCAGTGGGGTATAAACTATATCTGTCACTAGTGTTTCAGGTCTTAAGCCTTGAAGAGAGATGTTGAGCGCAGGCTTTCCTGTCATCCCCAAAGATGTTGTGTTGACTAATGTATGCGTATGTTCAATTTCAGTGGATGCTTTGACCCATTCAACCACACTGACTCGGGCGCCAAAGTCCGATTTAATTTGATCAGCGCGGGATCTTGTTCGATTTGAAATATAAACCTCAGGAGCGCCAGCCTCGAGCAAAGCTGAAACAATCGCGCGCGCCGCGCCGCCAGCACCTAAAACCAATGCCGGCCCATCTGTTGCCCGCCAGTCCGGGGCATGCTGTCGGATGTTTTCGATAAATCCGTATCCATCAGTATTATCAGCGTATAATTTCCCATCTGGTTGGAAAACAAGCGTATTAGCCGCCCCGATTAAAGCAGCCCGATCCGAGATTTGGTCAGCAATAGAAAGTATTTTTTCTTTGTGCGGCAGTGTTACATTTGCACCAACAAATCCCATTTTTGGCAGGTTTTTTAGAACCAGTTCAAGATCGGTAGCCGTCACATCGATTGGAACATAGTGTCCTGAGATACAAAATTTTTTTAACCAAAATCCATGTAAAAGCGGTGATTTTGAATGTGCAACAGGTGAACCCAATACTGCAACAAGTGGAATTTTTGCTAATGTCACCTTTTAATCACCCCGCGCTCAGTTAAATAACTCGTTATCTCTAGAAGGGGCATACCAAGAATGCTAAAATAGTCACCATCTAATCGCTGAAATAGGCGTATTCCTTCACCCTCTATTTGATAGCCTCCGACGCAATTCTCAACTAACTTCCAGTTCTGCTCGATATAATTGTCTAAAAATGTCTCGGAAAAGTCACGCATTGTCAGCCGGGCTGTTCCGACAAACCGCCAAACTGGCTGGGCATTTTGATAAATCACCGCTGCTGACAGCAATTCATGTCGGTTTGATTTTAACGCCATAAGCTGATCTCGAAGTGCTTTTTTGTTTTTCGGTTTTGAAAACATTTTGCCATTAAAGCTCAGAATCTGGTCACACCCTAAAACAAAATTTCCCGGATGTTTTTGACTAACCTTCAAGGCTTTCATTTCAGCAAGCTTGTCGGCAATATCGCGGTGCGGTGCCTGTTCGGCAAGCATCGCGGCTTTCATCATTTCTTCATCTACCAAAGCCGTTACAACTTCAAAATCGAAGCCAGATTGTTCCAGTAGTTTAGCCCTTATCGGTGATCTTGATGCGAGGATGAGTTTGTGGGTCATGGGGATAAATCCGTGGAAAACTTTTGCATGGCGAGATAACCTTTTTGTGGGTAAATGCAATTTTTTATTGCGCGTATGGAAATCTGTCGCGTGTCACTTTGATTTACGTTTGGTTATACGCTGTGGACAAGGATAGATTAGGTCTAGGGGTAACTCGAGATGGTTTTGATACTGCTTAAAATTTTGAACTTTTTTGTGGTTTAACTACTTGTATTTCAATATTTAAATTAATCCTATATGTTTTATTTTGATTGAGAAATTCTGTGGATAAGATAGGGGGTAAAATTTGATCCACAGATTTAGGCTAGACTACCAAATAATCATCTTTCTTAACTCTTTATAATTTTATAGTAAGAAATACGAAAGGTCGGTACGTGATGAGTGATATATTGATATTTATTTATCCTTGGCCAAAAGTTTTTCATATTTTATCTGTTATATCTTGGATGGCTGGGCTGTTTTATCTTCCGCGCTTGTTTGTCAATCATTCAGAACGATCTGTACCAGGGGATATTTTGGATCAGACATTTCAAAGCATGGAATACAAGCTCCTGCGATTAATTATGAATCCGGCCATGATCGCAACATGGATTTTTGGGATTTTACTAGTTCTTACGCCCGGGATTGTTGATTTTTCACAATACTGGGTTTGGACAAAGGGTATAGCAGTGCTTGCAATGACGTGGTTTCATCACTGGCTTGCTCGGCGCAGGAAAGAATTTGAAGCGGGTGAGAATATACTCAGTGGCCGGCGTTACAGAATAATGAATGAAGTCCCGACAGTTTTGCTGTTAATTATCGTGGTTTCCGCTGTCATAAGATTCTAATCATATTTGACTAAAGGCGCTTTGTGCTTTAAGGGGTCTTTGCCCGTCCGGGTAATATGTTTCCAAATTACATTATAGCAGCCAGCCTGCAGCACAAAGGACTAGTGATGTCTGACAAGAGTTTGAATCTTGCCGATTTAAAGGTGAAAAGCCCCAAAGATCTTTTGGGGATGGCCGAAGACCTAGAAATTGAAAACGCATCAACCATGCGTAAAGGTGAAATAATGTTCCAAATTCTGCGCGAGCGTGCGGATGAGGGATGGGAAATTTCCGGCGATGGCGTTTTAGAAGTTTTGCAAGACGGGTTTGGTTTTCTGCGATCTCCAGAAGCCAATTATCTTCCCGGTCCGGACGATATCTACGTATCCCCAGATATGATTCGTAAATTTTCACTGCGAACAGGTGATACCATTGAAGGTGTGATTAAAGCTCCGGAAGAGCAAGAGCGGTATTTTGCTCTGACCAGCGTTTTCAAGATTAACTTTGAAGATCCTGAAAAAGCACGTCATAAAATCGCGTTCGATAACCTGACCCCGCTTTATCCAGATGAGCGAATGACCATGGAAATTCAGGATCCAACGGTTAAAGATCGGTCAGCTCGGATTATCGATTTGGTTTCGCCTATAGGAAAAGGTCAGCGGTCATTGATTGTTGCGCCTCCTAGAACGGGTAAAACTGTTCTACTTCAAAATATTGCCACTAGCATCGAGCAAAACCATCCAGAATGCTATTTGATCGTCTTGTTGATCGATGAGCGACCAGAAGAGGTGACCGATATGCAAAGGTCGGTCAAAGGCGAGGTGATATCGTCCACGTTTGACGAACCGGCGACCCGCCACGTTGCGGTATCTGAGATGGTGATCGAGAAAGCTAAAAGGCTGGTTGAACATAAGCGGGATGTTGTCATCTTGCTCGACTCGATCACCCGCTTAGGCCGCGCCTTCAACACAGTTATTCCGTCTTCTGGAAAAGTTCTAACCGGCGGTGTTGATGCCAATGCGCTGCAAAGACCAAAGCGGTTCTTTGGCGCTGCTCGTAATATCGAAGAGGGCGGTTCACTGACGATTATTTCCACTGCACTGGTCGATACAGGAAGCCGGATGGATGAGGTAATCTTTGAAGAGTTTAAAGGTACCGGTAACTCCGAAATCGTGCTTGACCGCAAGGTGGCTGATAAGCGCGTATTCCCAGCGCTTGATATTCTAAAATCCGGAACCCGAAAAGAAGAGCTTCTTGTGGATAAAATCGATCTTCAGAAAACCTTTGTTTTGCGGCGGATTTTAAATCCAATGGGTACAACCGATGCGATTGAATTCCTGATATCAAAACTTAAACAGACAAAATCGAACGCGGAATTTTTTGATTCAATGAACACCTAGGGGCAGGGGTTACCTGCTAAGTGGGGTGTAGGTAAGAATGGAAACCATTTTTGCACGTGCGTCAGCACAGGGAAAAGCAGGGGTATCGTTGATCAGGCTCTCTGGTCCGCATGCGTTTGACTGCGCAGAGCAAATGGTTGGTTTTATTCCCAAACCACGGGTTGCGACGCTTGCTGATTTATGTGGCGAAGACAATCAAATCATTGATCAGGCGATTGTTGTTTGTTTTAACGCCCCGCATAGTTTTACCGGCGAAGACGTCGTTGAATTTCATGTTCATGGAAGCACTGCAATTGTCAATAAGTTATTGAAAAATATAGGTAAAATGGATTTAACTCGGATAGCTGAACCCGGGGAATTTACCCGCCGTGCTTTGGAAAATGGGAAAATGGATCTGGCGCAGGTCGAAGGGCTTGCGGATCTAATCGATGCAGAAACCGAAGCGCAGCGATGGCAGGCACAGCGGGTATTATCCGGTGAACTGGGACAGCGGGCAGAGAGGTGGCGCTCCTGGTTGATCCGGGCCAGCGCGCTGTTAGAGGCGACGTTGGATTTCGCAGATGAGGATGTTCCAATTGATGTCACGCCCGAAGTGCGGTCGCTGCTGTCGAAAACCGTCCATGAGCTTGATCAAGAAGCGGCTGGCGTGACTTCCGCCGAACGCCTGCGTGAAGGGTTTGAAGTGGCCATAATAGGTGCTCCAAACGTTGGTAAGTCAACACTTCTGAACGCACTAGCCGGCCGAGAGGCGGCGATTACATCCGATATTGCGGGAACAACCCGGGATGTTATTGAGGTACGGATGGATTTATCCGGCTTTCCTGTGACCTTTCTAGATACCGCAGGCCTGCGGGATACGGCGGATGCTATTGAAAAGATCGGCATTGATCGGGCGCTATCGCGGGCAGAATCGGCCGATATGACAGTTGTTTTATCCCGAGATGGAACTGTGCCCTTTGCTGCTACGCTGCGCCCTGATGATATTGTTATAAAATCAAAATGTGATCTTGATCCCGGTTCTGAAGGTATTTCCGGTTT
>CBFHXE010000079.1:0-11161 GCA_965659715.1 uncultured Paracoccaceae bacterium
CAGCCAAAGCTTCAACCACAGGCACAAAGGTTGTGTCGACAAACATCACCCGGTCTTCGGCGTGATTGGTAATATAGATCATCTGCTCCGCGCTGAGCCGCGGATTAAGGGTATGACAGACCCCACCAATCCCAGCGATCGCGTAGTAGAGTTCGAAGTGCCGATATCCATTCCATGCCAAGGTAGCCACACGATCACCGGTTTTGATGCCCAGCTTGGCTAGAGCATGAGCCAGTTTCCCCACCCGGCTATAGCACTCGGGATAGGTATATCGATGGACATCACCCTCGGTTCTAACCGAAACAATCTCGGCCTTCGGGTGCGCTTCTACCGAAAATCGTAAAATCTCGATGATCGACAAAGGCCGGTGCATCATGTTTCCGAACATTTATTCCTCCCGTCGGTTTTTTACCCGCAATATGGAAAAGAAAGGGCCACCTTTGCAACCCGTGATCTTATGTGCTGCAAACAACGCTGCGTCGCACACTGCGCATTACTCAATTTGCAGCGCCAGTGGGGCCTTTTCAAGTGCAGTTAGATCATCGGTGCCAAGTCGGTGTGTTGGTTTGGAAAGCCGGTTACGCACCACCCAGACAAGCCGATTTTGCGCTCTTGTAATAGCAACATAAGCGAGCCTTTTCCATAATGGTTGCCCTGCTTCAGATCGGCCCATGCGGGCAGCGGCATAGATGTCTGGGGCAAACACCTGAACCGTGTCCCATTGGCTGCCTTGTGCTTTGTGAATGGTCACAGCCGATCCATGGAGGAATGCTGCCCCCATATTTGCAGCAAAGGGAATAAAAGGTTCATCTTCGTCGGGAATTTCTATTTTGATAATTGAGGCGGCCGATACCTGTGGATCTTCTGCTCCGAGCACATGCAATTTTGAAAAGCCCGGTCGGCGCCCGGCGCCCAAATAGACAACTTGTGCCCCTTTCACCAATCCGCGCGCCTCAAGGTCAATACGCTTTTTACGATGTTTAAGCGGCAATTCAATGCCATCACATATCAAAGGTTCTCCCGGCAGCAAGGCATCCTCTGGCGCGTCATGAACCCTGCGAAAGGCATTAATCAACCGTATCCGCGTGGCATTTCGCCAAACCAAAACCGGGCTGCGTGCCATTAAATCAACTTCAACCCGTTGGCCCCAGATCACACGCTCATCGCGGCCTGCTATATCTTGTATCTGCGCTTCAAAATCTTCAAATCCGACACTCGGATCACCCAGAGCATGGGCCAAATCAAGAATTGGATTATCCTGCTTTTGCCTATGAATTCGGCTAAGCTCGATCTTCTGCGAAGGCTTTAATGCGTCAAACACCATCGCCCCAGACTGGTTCACAGGGGCTAGTTGTGCAGGATCGCCAAACATAATCAAAGTTGAGAAGATATCTTTTAAATCTTCAAACTGGCGTTCATCAAGCATTGAGGCTTCATCGACAAAGGCAAGATCAAGCGGCTCTTCCCGGCGTTTCCACCCTATGATAAAATCCGACCCCCTGAGACCCGCCGCCGCCAAAGCGCCAGCCATTGACTTATGCGTCTGAAAAAAATCATGGGCTCGATCTAGGGCATCTTGGGTCAACCCTTCGATGGTTGGCTTTTCCGCATTGCCGGAAAGCCACTCGGCAATTTTCTCATATTCTGGATCATAAACAGGGGTATAAAGTATGCGGTGGATTGTGGTTGCCGGCACGCCGCGCATCCGCAACACACTCGCCGCTTTATTGGTCGGAGCAAGGATGGCAAGCGTGCGCTTATCTCGCCGCTTCCGGCTTTCATAATCACCTGTGATCAATTCTATGCCGATGTCCGCCAGGACCTCATAAAGCTGCGAAAGCAATAAGGTTTTGCCTGACCCGGCTTTGCCAATTAAAGCCATGACCGCAGATTTATCCGAAGCCACCGGCAAGAGCTGAGAATTGTTTAAATCAATCCCCGCAGCCTGAAGCAATTGGCTAACGCTGTCGTAAGCTTCTGCCTGATCGGAAGAGAGTTGAAAACCAACAGAGGTCATAGTCAACAGGCTACACCCGTTTTAGGTCAAGCTCCATAGCTTTAATGTGCTCACTCAACCTAGTTCGGCTTGCCGGCATGTACTGCCATAGGCATGATCAAACCACTTCGCAGAAGCTTTGGCCGACACGCCTGCTTTCTGGGATACCGTTTCTCGGTTTTGGGATGTAAACTTCCAAATTCCAACACCCATAAAATCTTTGCCGGTGCCAGAAGATCCGATCAGGCGCGGCTGTGCACCAAGCAGTCGGTATATCCGCATCATCCGCTGATCAAAGATGGCAATGCACTCTATCAACCCAAAGCCCACCATTGCCTCACCAGCTGCCAGCATTAAATTAGACGCAACATGCCTTGGTGCATGGCGTGCAAGGCAGAAGCGGCTGCACTCCCATAGTTTGGAACTTTCCTTCATTTTCTCATCCAAAAGATGCGAAAAGTGCTCTTTTATCATGTTACGGCCTGTGGTTGGCAACAACCGAAGCGAGCCTTGATGCAGCCCTTGCGGGGATTCCCAGATCACATAAAGCGGATTAAGAGCATCATATTCATCCTTCTCAAACCCGTTTTGATCCACGTCTACCTGCCAGTTTAGCCGGGTTTTGAATTGGTCTGCTCGATCTCGAAACATACTATCGCGCAAAAGTGGTCGTTTTGCTAACTGCTTGGCCCAAAGATACGTCAACATTGGTTATGCCCCTGGCGTTGATGGAAGGCATAAACCTAGGCAACCAAATATTAATCTTTGAGAAAGCGAACGAGCGCTCCGTTAACAATCTAAAGACGTTGAGAGGGGGGATCAGATGATAATCAAACCGCGGCTAAGCACGCTGGCAACAGCATGGGTTGTGTTCATCGAGCCTAATTTGAAACGGGCGCTTTCAACATAAACTCGCACTGTATGCTCAGAGATTGACAAAGTCTGGGCAACCAAGGCCCGATTATAGCCCATAGCCAAAAGCGTGAGTGTTTCGATTTCCCGCGGCGATAATGCCGAGGCAACATCTGCTATTTTTTCAGGTTCAAGTTCAAGCGCCTTGTTATTAAAATAATGCGAAATCAAAATTAGGTCATGGCGCCGGCTTTCGATGAATTTCGCCCACACATCATCTGTGCAATTGTGACTAACAGTGAACAAAGCATATTGTCCGCGCGGCCCTCTAAGGGGAATTGACAAACCTTGATTGCCTACTCCGTTTGCAATTGCATCCGCTTGGAAAATCCGTGCGTGTTTGCTGGACCAGTCCAGTTTTTTCCAATCCATTGGATGATAGCTCTCAAAACCGCCAACAATCACCGGATCAATTTTTAAATATCCCTTTTGCAGGTATTGATTGATCCAAGATTGTGGATAGGTGCCAACGCCCATATGTGCGCCCTTGGAGTTCACCCAATGATACACCGCATGCTCAACTTCAAAAATGTGGCAGAACTTTTCAATGACAGATTGTAAATCAGCTCGCTCTTTTGCTTGCTCCAAACGCGTGAGGGCCTGCTCGTAAGCTGATATTTTTATAAGTTGTGTCAACGGCCGGCCTTTCGGTCTTTGACGCAATCTCAATTACTGCCATCATCTTGGCATCATCAAGCTGCGCTGCCAAAGCATTCATATCGTTTTTGGCTGCGAAGGTGCGCAAGTCTAGCAAAACGTCAATTATCCAATCATGTGTCATTATATTCTCTTTAAAATGATTAATAATTAATTAACTCAACCCTAACATGTTTTGCAGTTTATCCGAAATTCGCATTTTTCAACTCCCCAGATATAGCAGTATCATGATTTTCAAGCTCCTGAAAAATAACAATACGAAAATATGCGCTCGCGATCAGCATAAACTGATTCGCGAGCAGGAGAGGGAAACTTCCAGATTTTTTGACTAACTTGCGATCGTATCTTCAAACGTGCGAAGCCCGGTGCGCGGTGCCTGTACCAGCACCGCCATATTGCCCGGTTTGTGTTCATTTCGGCGCATTTTCACGTGGGCTTTTGGAATTTCATCCCAGCCGAACACCTCGGACATGCAAGGATCCAGCCGCCGCTCTACCATCAGCTTATTGGCGGCTGCAGCTTGCTTCAAATGCGCAAAATGGCTGCCTTGAATTCTTTTCTGGTTCATCCAAACATAACGGGCATCCATTGTAAGGTTATAGCCAGTTGTGCCTGCGCAAATGACAACCATGCCGCCTTTTTTGCACACGAAAGTTGACACCGGAAATGTACTTTCGCCGGGGTGTTCAAACACCATGTCCACATTGACGCCCTTACCGGTGATATCCCAAATCGCTTTGCCAAACTTCCGCACTTCGCCAAACCAATTTTTATATTCAAGACTATTTACCGTCGGTAATTGCCCCCAACAGTTAAAGTCGCGTCGGTTAATAACGCCTGCGGCGCCAAGCCCAAGCACGAACTCGCGTTTGTCTTCGTCTGAAATCACCCCAATGGCATTTGCACCAGCAGTGTTTATCAATTGAATTGCATAGGACCCCAACCCACCAGATGCACCCCAGACAAGAACGTTTTGCCCGGGCTTTAATTCATGCGGGTGGTGACCAAAAAGCATTCTATAGGCTGTGGCAAGCGTCAGCGTGTAACACGCGCTTTCTTCCCATGTAAGATGCTTTGGGCGCGGCATCAGCTGTTGCGATTGAACCGACGTGAACTGAGCAAATGACCCGTCGGGTGTTTCATAGCCCCAAATGCGCTGACTTGCGGAAAACATCGGATCGCCACCGTTGCATTCTTCATCGTCGCCATCATCTTGATTGCAATGGATCACAACCTCATCGCCGACCTTCCAGCGCGTTACCTTTTCACCCACAGCCCATACTATGCCAGCCGCATCAGAGCCTGCGATGTGGTAATCGGCTTTGTGCACATCAAACGGGCTAATCGGGACGCCGAGCCCGGCCCAGACGCCATTATAATTGACCCCGGCAGCCATCACCAAAACCAAAACATCCTGGGCCCCAACCTGCGGAATATCAACCACTTCGACCTGAAATGCTTTGTCGGGTTCTCCATGCCGTTCACGGCGAATGGCCCAAGCATACATTTTAGCTGGGACATGACCCAAAGGAGGCATTTCACCCACTTCGTAAAGGTCTTTTTCAGATGCCTCATATACTGCAATGTTGGTTTCACGATCCAAGGCCAATTGATCCTCCTGAGTTGAAATTTCTGCGCCGCAGAATCGGCGACATGATTAGTAGCTACAATCGCGCGCGCAACTTTGCAACCATTTTGGATGTTTTTTAGTAACTTTATGTCGCCTTAAATTTATTAAATTCCAATTTAAGCTAAATTGGCAATGGGATCGGGCCGAATACGTCAATTCATCCCGTACAATTC
Organism: uncultured Paracoccaceae bacterium; assembly: GCA_965659715.1. GTDB lineage: Bacteria > Pseudomonadota > Alphaproteobacteria > Rhodobacterales > Rhodobacteraceae > CABZJG01. The sequence continues at coordinate 5,369 of CBFHXE010000079.1, forward strand.
TAAATTTAGGGCTTTTATCCAAATAGAAGAGAATAATTAAAAATCTCTAAACCAGAAGAAAACTTGCCTTTGCTGCATCGCGGCGAATTGACATAGCCATATTATTTCTCATATGTATCTATGTAGATAATAATATTACCCATTGAAACTCCGAGGCACCAATGTCTAACACCCCAAAAACCCGCCCTTGGTTAATTCGAACCTATTCAGGTCATTCCACGGCCGAGGCCTCTAATGCTCTTTACAGATCAAACTTGCAAAAAGGTCAGACTGGCCTGTCAGTCGCCTTTGATTTACCAACGCAAACCGGATACGACAGCGATCATATTTTGGCCCAAGGCGAAGTCGGAAAAGTGGGTGTTCCAATTTGTCACTTGGGCGATATGCGCAGCCTGTTTGATCAGATACCGCTGGAAAAAATGAATACCTCGATGACAATTAACGCCACAGCGCCCTGGCTGTTGGCGCTTTATATTGCTGTGGCAGAAGAGCAAGGCGCAGAAGTGAAAGCTCTGCAAGGCACTGTGCAAAATGATATTATCAAAGAATACCTTTCAAGGGGTACTTATATATGCCCGCCCAAACCTTCGCTAAAATTGATTGCCGATGTGGCGCAGTATTGCTTTTCCCATGTGCCAAAATGGAACCCAATGAATGTCTGTTCGTATCACTTGCAAGAAGCCGGCGCGACCCCCGAACAGGAACTGGCCTTTGCTCTGGCCACGGCTACAGCTGTATTGGATGAGTTGCGCCCCTCCGTCCCTGAGAAAGACTTTCCTCAGATGGTGGGCCGGATTTCGTTCTTTGTTAATGCGGGCATCCGGTTTGTAACGGAAATGTGCAAAATGCGGGCGTTTGTTGAGCTCTGGGATGAAATCTGTGAAACCCGCTACGGCGTTTCTGACCCTAAATACAGACGGTTCCGCTATGGGGTTCAGGTCAACTCACTGGGGCTGACCGAACAGCAACCGGAAAATAATGTCTATCGTATTTTGATCGAAATGCTGGCGGTTACGCTGTCAAAAAATGCCCGTGCGCGGGCAGTTCAACTGCCGGCGTGGAACGAAGCGCTGGGCCTGCCGCGCCCTTGGGATCAGCAATGGTCCATGCGAATGCAACAAATTATGGCCTTTGAAACCGATCTTTTGGAGTATGAAGATCTGTTTGATGGCAATCCTGTGGTCGCCGCAAAAGTCGACGCTTTGAAAACTTGTGCCCTGCATGAATTGGCAACCCTTGATGGTATGGGCGGCGCCATCAGCGCCATCGAATATATGAAAGCGCGATTGGTCGATAGTAACGCCGAGCGGATAAATAAAATTGAGAATAATCAGACTGTTGTGGTCGGTGTGAACAAATTTACCTCTGGCGAAGCTTCACCATTGACTGCTGGGGATGACGAAATCCTAGTGGTGGATCCGGCGGTTGAAAAACAGCAGGTTGATCGCCTGAATGACTGGCGCGCTTCTCGGGATACAGCTTTGGTGCAAAGCGCCCTAAAAAACTTGCGGGCGGCGGCGCAAGCGGGTGAAAACATAATGCCCGCCTCGATTACGGCGGCCAAAGCCGGCGCCACAACTGGTGAATGGGCAGCGCAGATGCGCGCAGTTTTTGGCGAATATCGCGGCCCGACAGGGGTATCGCGAGCTGTCTCGAACCAAACCGAGGGATTGGAAGAGCTGCGCGATGCAGTTGACAAAATCAGCGACCGACTTGGCCGGCGTTTAAAATTTCTTGTTGGAAAACCTGGTCTTGACGGCCATTCCAACGGCGCCGAGCAGATTGCATTTCGGGCGCGGGACTGCGGAATGGACATTGCCTATGAAGGTATTCGGCTAACCACAGAGCAAATCATCGCCTCGGCGATTGAGCAAAAACCGCATGTGATCGGCCTGTCGATCCTGTCGGGCAGCCATCTGCCCTTGGTGGTAGATTTAATGGATAAACTGGCAGCGGAAGGGCTAAGTGATATCCCCGTCATTGTGGGGGGCATCATTCCTGACAGTGATGCTGATACGCTTCGCTCTATTGGCGTTGCAAAGGTCTATACACCAAAAGACTTTGCCCTGAACACCATAATGATGGATATTGTAGAGCTGTGCGATCCACTCGACTCTGCTGCCTAAAATCAGCGATTTGGCAGGTCAGTTTTACGTCGGTATTGCGGCAGTTTCGCGGTGGTGCGATTTCCGTGCACCAACACGCTTATATGGGTTAGCCCCCATGCGCTAAGATGAGGCCGAAAAACTCAGCTGGATGATTTCTTTAAGACGCTGCGCGAACTCAGTTTTCTGCAATGAGCCATATATATTTACAAGGCTGCTACCCAGATCCGGCAGGTGTTCGGGTTCTTGGATGTGCTCTAAATGTGCAGGAATATGCCCCTCAAGTCGCGTTAGGACTGCCAAATCAGCATGCACACTGGCCTCAACTGCCAATTCTGAATCAGACATAACAGAGTCTGTCCAAGCGATACCGGCTTGATCCAAGGCTGCAAAACTTGCTGATCTGAAACTGCATGACTGGCAATACGCAAAAGGCAGTGGCCGCTGCCGCCATGCTCTTCCCTGCGGCGCGCCCACCCAGCACAGCACTTCCTTTTTCAAGGTTTCTCCCCCTGCGTCCAAATCTTTTTCAGTGGTCAGGATAAGATCAATTTCACCTTTCGCAAATTTCTCTTTCAACAAGATTGTATGCGATGAAATGAGCTGCACTTTCACCTTGGGAAATTCAGCGTTAAAGCGCTGTAACGCGTTTGGGATATGCGGAAAAATAATGTCGCTGGGCACGCCCAAAGCAATAGAGCCAACATGGGCGCGATCGGTCATGCGCAAAAAGACTTCATCATTGAGCTCAATCATGCGCTTTGCAAAGCCAAGCAATTGCTCGCCGGCCGGTGTGATCACCAATTTGCGTCCCGCGCGCTGCAAAACCTCTACCGCCAACAGTTCCTCTAGCCGCTTTAGCTGCATTGAAACGGCAGATTGGGTGAGATTGAGTATCCCTGCCGCCCGCGTGACACCGCCCGTTTCAACGACAGTTACGAAAGACCGCAATATGGTTAAATCCAAATCTCTCATATCAATTTTCCTTATGTAAAGCATCACATAAATTCATTTTTATGATATTTCGAACAGTGATAGGACCGCAATAAAAATATTCCAACTTCAACTTAAGGACTTTTCTTATGGCTATTTCACTTAGCGCAACACGGTTCGCGCCACAGTTTAAAATTTCGATTTCAACGATTTTACACAATGTTCTTAACCGGATTAAAATGCAGCGCAGCCGACATAGGCTCGGACAGCTAGATGCAAAAGCATTGCGCGATATTGGTCTGTCACCGGCAAAAGCCAACCGCGAGTCGCAAAAGCCGATTTGGGATGCCCCTGATCATTGGCTTAAATAAAGCTGCGAATGCAGCAGGGCTTGGGCCGCCCCCTGATTGGGTTATTTTTGCGCCCTACCCCTCTGGCACAAGACGCGATTGTTAGGTTACCCTTTACCAGATACCGCAGGGGAGACCACGCATGAACATTCGAGCTTTGACGCTGCAAGACTATCCACAATGGAGGCGGCTGTGGCAGGCCTATCTTGCCTTTTATCATACCACTTTGGATGACGCGGTTTTTGAAACCACCTTTGCGCGTCTGACCTCGGCCGATCACCCCCAGCAAAACGCGCGGGTGGCCGAGACGGGCGGCACGCTGCAGGGGTTGGTGCATTACATTTATCATCCGCACAACTGGCACCAAAAAGACGTGATTTATCTGCAAGACCTTTATACCGATCCCTCCCGGCGCGGTGAAGGGATCGGCCGCGCCTTGATTGAGGCAGTCTATAAAGTTGCAGATGACAGCGGCGCGCCATCGGTATATTGGCTTACCCAAGACGACAACCACCAAGCGCGGCGGCTTTATGATAATATCGCCACGCTCACACCATTTATAAAATACCAACGATAGAGGCCACAGATGACCATCCATATTGGCGCAAAGCCCGGTGATATTGCCGAAACCGTTCTGATGCCCGGTGATCCCTACCGTGCGAAATGGGCGGCCGAAACTTTTCTTGAGGCCCCGAAACTTGTCAATGAGGTGCGCGGTATGCTGGGCTTTACCGGCACATACAAGGGCGCGCCGGTCACCATCCACGGATCCGGCATGGGCATGCCTTCGCTGTCGATCTATGCCAATGAGTTGATCCGCGACTATGGCGCCAAAACGCTGATCCGCATCGGCTCTTGCGGCGGCATGCAGCCCCATGTGAAGCTACGCGATATCATTATTGCCATGACCGCCAGCAGCCTTTCGACCCCCTCAAGTGGTCTTTTCAAAGAGCTGAATTTTGCCCCCTGCGCCGATTACGGCCTGCTCTCGGCGGCGGTCGCCGAGGCCCAAGGAAAAGATGTCGGGCTGCATGTGGGCGGAATTTACTCATCGGATGTGTTTTACGATGAGCGGCCCGATCTGAATGAACAGATGGTGCGCCACGGTATCCTTGGGGTCGAAATGGAAGCGGCCGAGCTTTACAATCTGGCGGCCCGCTACGGGGTACGGGCCTTGGCTGTGCTCACCGTATCGGATCATTTGCAAACTGGTGAAGCCTTACCATCGGATCAGCGCGAAAAAAGCTTTGGCGATATGGTCGAGATTGCGCTCAACGCAGCGCTGGCTTAAATCAAAACTCAGCGCAATCAAGAGGTGCCACTATGACAAGTTTTCTGTCCCCCCGGGGCTGGGTGCCTGCGCCCTGCGACGCACTGGCAAACCGGATAGCAACCGAAACCGCCACCAATTCCAGCGTGGATATTGCCGCACGGCTTGAGGCCTTGGCCCAACAGAACCGGCAAATCCACGAACGTGATTGCTTTAATTTAAATCCGGCCACCAATGTGATGAACCCGCGCGCCGAGGCGCTGCTTGCCGCCGGCATGGGCAGCCGCCCGTCGCTTGGATACCCCGGCGACAAATACGAAATGGGTCTAGAAGCCATTGAAGAGATCGAGGTCATCGCCGCCGCCTTGGCCGCCGAGGTGTTCGGGGCCAAATACGCCGAAATACGTGTACCATCAGGCGCGATTGCAAATCTTTACGGCTTTATGGCACTGTGCCAACCGGGCGATAGCATCATTGTGCCGCCCGCAAATATTGGCGGTCATGTCACCCACCATAGCGCCGGATGCGCCGGTCTTTATGGGCTGGATATCCACCACGCCCCGATTGACAGCGACGGCTATAGCGTTGATTTGGCAGGGTTGCGCCAGCTGGTCCAAGAGGTGCGCCCAAAACTGATCACCATCGGCGGCAGACTTAACCTGCGGCCTCATCCGGTCGCTGATATCCGCGCCATTGCCGATGAGGTGGGGGCCGCTGTGCTGTTTGATGCGGCGCATCAATGCGGCATCATCGCAGGCCGCGCCTGGGAAAACCCGCTTGATCAAGGCGCGCATCTGATGACCATGAGCACCTATAAATCCCTTGGCGCACCGCCATCAGGGTTGATTGTCACGAATTCGGCCGAAATTGCCCAGCGCCTTGACAGCATTGCCTTTCCGGGCATGACAGCCAATTTTGATGCCGCAAACTCGGCCGCGTTGGCCATGAGCCTGCTGGATGGGCGTGATTTTGGCAGGGCCTATGCAAAAAAAATGATCGCGGTGGCCCAGCATCTTGCCCAAGCACTGGGCGCCGAAGGGCTGGCGCTGTTCACCACCAAAGACGGGGCCACCTGCTCGCATCAGTTTGCCCTAGAAGCCGCTGCGTTTGGCGGCGGTCAGGCGGCCTCAAAAAC
>CBFHXE010000080.1:0-10844 GCA_965659715.1 uncultured Paracoccaceae bacterium
CGCTGAGCTAACCGCCCAATGAAACCTTATGCGGCGCACCCAAAAAATGGGGCGCGGGAATCCGCGCCGGTGAGGGGTCTATAAAAGGTTGAAAGGTTGGGATCAAGGGCTTTTGCTATTCTTGATTTTTAGTTTATCTTATGGATATGAAAAATTTATGCGGATCGCACCCAGCCTATACCATTACTGACCCGAAGACACTGTCATCTTCGGTGGTTGTGGCGTCACCACACAGTGGCCGCCAATATGATTCTAAGTTCTTAAGCCAAAGTATTTTGGATGATCATGCGATTCGCAGCTCGGAAGATGCCTATGTTGACCTATTGGTTGACTATGTGCCTGAATTGGGTGCACCGCTGCTGACCGCGAACGCGCCGCGTGCCTTTCTTGATCTAAACCGTTCCAAGCAAGAGCTTGATCCAGCCATGATCAAAGGGGTGCGCAGCAAAGGTCAAAACCCTCGTATTTCTTCTGGGTTGGGGATTATACCGCGTGTGGTTGCAAATGGGCGTTCGATCTACCGAGGTAAATTATCGCAAAGCGAAGCCAGAACCCGGATTGCAAATTTTTGGGAGCCATATCATGCAGCATTGGACATGTTGCTGAACCGTGCGCATGGGGAATTTGGCCGTTCAATCCTTTTAGACATGCACTCTATGCCGCATGAGGCCGCGCTACATTCTGGCACTTTACGCTCAAACCCTGAAATCGTAATCGGAGATCGGTTTGGGTCTTCGTCGGATAAATTTATTGTAGAAAAAATAGAATCATTGTTTGTTGCCCAAGGGTTCCGAGTGGCGCGTAATGCGCCCTTTGCCGGTGCATTCATGACCCAAAATTATGGCCGCCCCTATCTAGGCCACCATGTGGTTCAAATTGAAATTGATCGTTCACTTTACCTTGATGAAGAAAAAATTAGCCTGTCTCAGGACTACGAGCCGTTTAAGCAACGTCTTAAAAGGGTTTTGTCAGAACTAATTGCCTTTGGTGGCGAAGAACAGGCCGTGGCCGCCGAGTAGCGCTGGCTAACGCAGTGCGCGCCCTTTAACAATCGCATTAGTTCCAAACTTTTTGCGCACCGCATCGGTGGCCCGTTCGGCTTCACCGCGCTGTTTGGCAAGTGGGTCCAAAAGATCATAGGACCTTTCCGCTTCTGAGGCATCACAAAGATCTGAAAGTCCGGCTCCGATCAACCGATATGCCGAGGTTGGCTCAAGCTGTCCAAATAAATCACGTAGAGCGCGGTATAGGGTATCGGCCAATTGCGTGGCGTCGCGCAAGGTCACTCGCTTTGTGATGCTTTTATGGGCGGGTGTTTTTAGCTTTAGCGTTGCAATCCGCCCAGCAAGGCCTTTGGCTTTGGCCCGATCAGAGACCTTTTCGCACATGCGCCACAAGTGACCATCAAGAAGGTCGCGGTCCGCGGTGTCTTGATGAAAGGTCGTTTCGTTGGAAATGGACTTTATCGGGGTGTTTCGGGAAACGCGCCGCCGGTCCTCACCGCGGGCCAAATGCCAAAGCCGATCACCAAGCGAGCCGAATTTTGCGCTAAGCGCATGGCGCTCCCATCTCAGCAGATCGCTAAAAGTTCTGATCCCGGCCCGCTCAAGCGAAGCTTGCGCCGAAGCGCCGACCCCCCAAATCAATCGTATGGGTTTGCCATGCAGAAATTCTGCTGTCTCGGCTTTGCCAATCACTGAAAATCCCTTTGGTTTATTCAAATCTGATGCAATTTTGGCCAGAAATTTGTTATGCGATAACCCAATAGAACCCGTGACGCCCAATTCACTATGCATTCGGTTTACCAATTTGGCCAACATCACAGCGGGTGGCGCGCCATGTAACTTTTCTGTGCCGCGTAAATCCATAAAGGCTTCATCTAATGAAAGGGGTTCAATTGCTGGCGTCAACTCTTCCATCATTTGACGGATTTGCCGACTGACGTCTGCATAGACAGCCATCCGCGGTTTTATAATCACCGCATCGGGACAAAGCTTGAGCGCCTGAAACATCGGCATAGCGGATTTAACCCCGCGAATACGGGCAATATAACAAGCGGTTGACACCACCCCGCGCCGGCCGCCGCCAATAATCACCGGTTTATCTGCTAACTCCGGGTTATCGCGTTTTTCCACGCTTGCATAAAAAGCGTCGCAATCCATATGCGCTATAGTCAGATCATAAAGCTCTGGATGCTTGACACGCCGCGGCGAGCCGCATTGCGGGCAGCGACTGCCCCGCTCAAAGGTAAAACAGCAATTTTGACATAAGCAAGCCATGGCGCGCCGTGTACTTTCCAAGGTCTGGCCGTTATTTACAGCACATCACTACAATACAAATCTTGTAACATCATCACTTCATACTTAGCTTTAGACTAACACCATGCCCGTAGGGAGGCAAAATTATGGAACCTTTACCAATTTTATATTTTCTTGGCAGCAACGCAGTGATTATTCTTCTCGCTCTGCTGATTATTATATCACTCTTTCTGGGTATTCGAATCGTGCCGCAATCCCAAAAATATGTGGTCGAACGCTTTGGCCGACTGCACTCGGTGCTGGGGCCAGGGTTCAACCTTGTGGTGCCGTTTCTAGACCGGGTCGCGCATAGAATTTCAATCCTTGAGCGCCAGCTTCCCACTGCAGAGCAGGATGCGATTACCGCGGATAACGTATTGGTAAAGGTGGAAACCAGCGTGTTTTATCGCATCACCGAACCGGAAAAAACCGTCTATCGGATCCGCGATGTGGACGGCGCCATCGCCACCACTGTTGCCGGTATTGTGCGCAGTGAAATCGGCAAAATGGAACTTGATGAAGTGCAATCAAACCGTACTGAGCTGATTGGGAAAATCAGCGAATCAGTGCATGCGATGGTAGATGACTGGGGCATTGAAGTGACCCGCGCGGAAATTCTAGATGTCAATCTGGATGAAGCCACCCGCGCCGCGATGTTGCAGCAACTTAACGCCGAACGTGCGCGGCGTGCGCAGGTGACAGAGGCCGAAGGTCAGAAAAGATCGGTGGAACTTGCCGCCGATGCCGAGCTTTACCAAGCAGAGCAAACCGCAAAAGCGCGCAGAATTCAGGCCGATGCAGAAGCCTATGCAACCCAAGTGGTGGCCAAGGCAATTGCCGAAAACGGTCTTGAGGCTGCGCAGTATCAGGTGGCGCTAAAACAGGTTGAAGCGCTAACAGCGGTCGGGCAAAGCGCTGGGAGCCAAACGGTCATTGTTCCAGCCAGTGCAATGGATGCGTTTTTGGATGCGTTTAAAATGCTTCGGGGGGGCAAGTGATGTTGTGGTTGCAGGTCTGGTGGGTCTGGGTCAGTTTTGGTTTGGTTTTAGGAATTTTGGAAATTTTTCTACCAACCTTTTTCTGTTTGGGGTTTGGCATTGCAGCCATTGTGACCGGCGCATTAATTGCAACGGGTCTCAGCGTTGGCTTGGCACAATTGCTTTTGATATATGCTGTCCTGTCGCTGATAAGCTGGCTTTTGCTGCGCCGTTTCCTTCAACCAAAATCAGGCTCGGTCAAAACCTTTGATCAAGACATCAACGACTAAGATGTATCGCGCCAACGGTTAACAATCGGATAGCGCCGGTCAAGCCAGAAAGCGCGAGGGCTAAGCCGCGCGCCCGGCGCCGCCTGAAATCTTTTGTATTCGCTCATATAAAGCAGATGCTCGATCCTTTTGGCATCCTCTTTGGAATAGCCGGCAGCAACGCAGTCCGCGATCGAGCCGTCCTGATCCACCAGAATTTGTAAGATCCCGTCAAGAACAGGATAATCTGGCAGACTGTCACTGTCTTTTTGATCTGGCCGCAATTCGGCGCTGGGCGGTTTTTCAATAATTGATGTGGGGATAACAGCGCCCTTGGGTCCTTGCATCCAATTACGGTGATTTTCATTCCGCCACCGGCAAATATCAAACACACGGGTTTTATAGAGATCCTTGATTGGATTATAGCCGCCCGCCATATCGCCATAAATTGTCGCATAGCCAACCGCCACTTCGGATTTATTGCCTGTTGTCAGCAGCATTTCGCCAAATTTGTTTGACAGTGCCATCAACAGCAAACCGCGCAGACGCGATTGGATGTTTTCTTCGGTCAGATCGGGTTTTAGACCGTCAAACAGCGGCTCAAGGGTGGTATTGATTGCTGCCTGACCTTTGGTGATCGGCACTGTGTCATAGCGGCAGCCAAGGGTTTCTGCCAATGTTTGGGCATCGCTCAGCGATCCGTCGTACGTATAGGCCGACGGCAGCATCACAGTGCGTAGGTTCTCCGCCCCCAGTGCATCAGCTGCAATCACTGCCACCAAAGCACTGTCGACCCCGCCTGATAGACCGAGCAGCACCTTTTTAAATCCGCTTTTTTGGCAATAATCGCGCAGTGATAAAACCATCGCGTGATAATCCAGTTCCATCGGCTCTGGTACAGTGGCTTTGGGGCCGTCTGCTATGGTCCAGCCATCATCGCCGCGGGTAAGGATGATTTGCTGCACTGCCGCTTCGAACGCAGGAAGCCGAACTGCCAAAGCGCCGCCCCTATTAAGCACAAAGCTGCCGCCATCAAATACCTGATCGTCCTGACCGCCCACCATATTGAGGTAAATCAGTGGCAGACCGCTTTCGATCACCCGTGACACCATCAGGTTCAAACGCTGATCGTGCTTGGTGCGATGATAGGGTGATCCATTGGGGATCAGCAAAAATTCGGCGCCGGTTTCGGCGTGGGTTTCGACCACATCCTCATACCAAGCATCTTCACAGATCGGGCTACCAATGCGGGTGGGGCCAACTGAATAGGGGCCACCGATCGGGCCCGAGTCGAAAATGCGCACTTCGTCAAAGACCAAATCATTGGGCAGGTGATGTTTTTGGATCACGGATCTAATTTTTCCGTTCATCAAAATGAAATAGCCATTAAAAAGTGATCTCTCTTCCACCCAAGGGCCGCCAATAGCTAGGGCCGGACCATCGGCGCAGGCCTCTGCGAGCGCTTTTATTTCGGCGATGGCGGCAGCGGTAAAGGCGGATTTGCGGATCAAATCCTGCGCATTGTAGCCAGTGATGAACATTTCCGGTAGCGCCACCAAGTCAGAGCCTGCATCTTTGCCTGCTTGCCAAACCTCGCGGGCTTTGGAAGCATTGCCGGCCAAATCCCCAACCGTAGGGTTCAATTGCGCCAGTGTTATGCGAAAAACATCACTCATCAGCTTTCCTGTACATCGTCTTTGGATGATCTAGCAACTTATTCACCAAGAAAAAGCACCCAGCGGCAAAATGCCCTTACCCTTCACCTATTGCTTTAGCCTTAGACCTCTTCGACCTCAAGCACCCCCCCAAGGCTTTTAATCGCCCCTTTGACCTGCGGGGTGACCGGAAATTCGCAGCCGGTATCTATTTCAACTTCACCCGGGAGCGCAGGGTCCATCAGACAAAAGTAAATCGGTCCTTTTGCGCCTGATTTTATTTGATTGGCGGATTGGTTCAGCACGGATGCAACGGCCGGCACAGTGGCTTCATTGTCGATGAAAACCCTTAACCCACTGGCCCCGGCATCCGCAACGGCCACATCAACCGGAGCCACCGAGCGGCCCAATAGTTTTAGTTGGTCTGACTCTAAGGTGGCCTCAACTGTGATGACCACTTTAGCCCCCGCTTCCAGATGTTCGCGGGTTTTTTCCAATGTGTCGGAAAACAGCGTGACCTCATAGGCACCGCTTGCATCACTTAGTTGGACAAAAGCAAACCGGTTTCCTTTGGCCGATTTGCGTTCTTGGCGGCCTGCAACCACCCCAGCTAGTTTAGCCACCAAAGGACCATTTTGGGCTTTATCCATAAGGTCATCAAGACTTAGGACGCCTTTGCGCTTCAGTGGGGCCATATAGTCATCAAGCGGATGTCCCGACAGGTAAAAACCGATGGCGCGCTGTTCTTCGGTTAACCGCTCAGCCGGCAGCCAATCTTCTATCGAGGCCAGCCGCGGCTCAGGCAAATCCTCACCTGCATCGCCAAACAAAGAAACTTGATCCGAAGCCTTTTGTTCAAAAATGGCTGCCGAATAGTTGGTCAATATTTCAACGCTGTCGTGCATGCGGCGACGGTTGCTGTCTAATTCGTCAAATGCACCAGCGCGTGCAAGCATTTCCAGCGGCCGCTTGCCAACACGCTTTAAATCCACCCGCCGGGCAAAATCAAGCACCGTTGCGAAAGGCTTTTCAGCCCCTTCCTGATGGCGGCCATCTGTGATCAGCCGCATGGCATCAACGCCAACGTTTTTAAGCGCACCGAGAGCATAGACCAAAGCGCCGTCGGCCACATCAAAAAGCGCGTTTGAGCGGTTTATACATGGTGGGGTATAGGGCAGCTCTAACCCCTTTTTGACCTCTTCAAAATAAACCGCCAGCTTGTCTGTCAGGTGGATATCGCAGTTCATAACGCCAGCCATGAATTCCACCGGGTGATTGGCTTTCAGCCAAGCGGTTTGATAGCTGACCACTGCATAGGCTGCCGCGTGGGATTTGTTAAATCCATAGTTGGCAAACTTTTCCAGCAGATCGAAAACTTCACTGGCCTTTTTCTTATCAACACCGTTTTCTGCCGCGCCCTTTTCAAATTTGGGCCGTTCGGCATCCATCGCCTCTTTGATTTTCTTACCCATCGCCCGGCGCAACAAATCCGCGCCACCCAGCGTATAATTTGCCATAACCTGCGCGATTTGCATCACCTGTTCTTGGTAAACAATGATGCCTTGGGTTTCTTCAAGAATGTGATCAATAAGCGGATGCACGGACACGCGCTCTTTCAGTCCGTTTTTCACCTCGCAGTACGTGGGTATATTTTCCATCGGACCGGGGCGGTATAGCGCAACCAATGCCACAATATCCTCGATACAAGTGGGCTTCATGCGTTTCAGAGCGTCCATCATACCGCTGGATTCCACCTGAAACACTGCAACGGTCTTGGCAGAGGCATAAAGTTGATAGGATCTCATATCATCCAGAGGAATTGCACTAATATCGTCGACCGCCCCAGCGGCAGGTTCATATAAGTTACTGCCCTCCGCTGAAGTATGAAGATGGCGTCCTGATTTAAGGATCAGATCAACCGCGTTTTGGATCACGGTTAGGGTTTTAAGGCCCAGAAAGTCGAATTTCACCAGCCCTGCCTGCTCAACCCATTTCATATTAAACTGCGTGGCAGGCATATCTGATCGTGGATCTTGATAGAGCGGTACAAGTGCATCCAGCGGACGATCCGCTATCACCACGCCTGCGGCATGGGTAGAAGCATTGCGTAGCAGCCCCTCGACTTGCTGCCCATAGGTTAAAAGTCGATCCACAACCTCTTCGCTGCGCGCTTCTTCGCGCAAGCGCGGCTCATCTGTCAGTGCTTTTTCAATGCTAACCGGCTTTACGCCTTCGACAGGGATCATTTTTGCCAAACGGTCAACTTGCCCGTACGGCATTTGCAGCACGCGGCCTATGTCGCGCACCGCTGCTTTGGACAGTAATGCACCGAAAGTGATGATCTGGCCGACTTTGTCGCGGCCATATTTTTCCTGAACATATTGAATCACCTCTTCGCGGCGATCCATACAGAAGTCGATATCAAAGTCCGGCATACTCACCCGTTCAGGGTTCAAGAACCGCTCGAACAGAAGCGAATAGCGCAGCGGATCAAGATCAGTGATGGTCAGCGCATAGGCAACCAGACTGCCGGCGCCTGATCCACGCCCGGGTCCCACCGGTATATTTTTGATTTTGGCCCATTTGATAAAGTCGGCAACGATTAGGAAATAGCCCGGAAAGCCCATGCCTTCGATAATATCAAGCTCAAATTCGAGCCGTTTTTGATAGTCTTCTTGGCTCACCGCGGGGGGGATAACCGCAAGACGTTTTTCCAGCCCTTCGTGGGCTTGGCGGCGCAGCTCTTCCACTTCATTATCGGCAAATTTCGGAAGAATTGGATCACGCCGATACGCCATAAATGCGCAGCGTTGAGCAATCTCCACCGTGTTTTCAATGGCCTCTGGCAGATCGGCAAAAAGAGCAATCATTTCCTGAGGCGATTTGAAATAATGCTGAGCAGTTAACTTCCTGCGCGGTTCTTGTTGATCCACATAGGCGCCTTCTGCGATGCAAATGAGTGCATCATGGGCTTCATACATGTCGGATTTTGGAAAAAACACATCATTAGTTGCCACCAATGGTAGTGCCATTTCATACGCTATTTCTAAAAATGCCGTCTCGGTCAGCCGCTCGGCTTCCGGCAATCCATTTTCACCCGGGTGACGCTGTAGCTCGATATAAAGCCTGTTTTCAAACACCTTTGCCAGGCGCTTTACCAGCTGTTCGGCCGCTGGCCGTTGGGCGGTTTGCAGCAATTGCCCAACCGGCCCATAAGCGCCGCCGCTGAGGCAAATCAAATCCTGCGAATGGCGCTCTAGATCCTCTAGGCTTACCTGAGGCAGCTGACCGTCTTTATCAAGATAAAGGCAGCTGTTTAATTTCATCAGGTTTTCATAACCACGCTCCGATTGCGCCAGCAACACAAGCGCAGCAGGTGGTTTTGGCCGCTCGCCGGGCACAGCCGCCAAATAGCCAACATCCACCTGACACCCTAAGATCGGCTGGATGCCTGCACCGCTGGCTGCAATAGAAAACTCCAGTGCCGAAAACAGATTATTGGTTTCGGTGAGCGCGACGGCAGGCATATCCATAGACGCACAAAGCGCGGGAAGCTTTTTCAAACGAATGGCGCCTTCCAGCAAAGAATATTCGCTGTGCAGGCGCAGGTGAATGAATCGTGAAGCGGAGCTCATAGCATCAGGATAGACCAGTGGGGCGGGGATCGGAATCCCCTTTTAATGTTGCAGAGCAAATATTTATAGCGAACTGATCCTCTGCGTGCGGTGCAGGTCATTTTTTTCTTGCCAAATGCGCTCTGGCACGGATAGCCTGTGACGATATCACAGGCCCGCTTGTTTTCTACGCCGCATCGAGGACAGGCAGCACGGGGTACTTGGTAAGGCGGCAGGTTTTTTTCATGGACATCTCGTTTCTTCTAAACGGAGAGACTGTCAGGCTGCAAAATGTATCGCCGATGCAGACCTTGCTTGATTGGTTGCGGCAAGAGCGCCATTTGACCGGCACCAAAGAGGGCTGCAACGAAGGCGACTGCGGGGCCTGCACGGTGATTGTAACCGATCCAGCTGCGGTGAAACCACTAAATGCATGTATTTTATTGATGCCGCAGCTTGATGGCAAAGCGGTGCGCACCATCGAGGCAATTGCTCCATCTGGACAAATGCATCCGGCGCAACAGGCACTGATCGACCTGCATGGCAGCCAGTGCGGATTTTGCACACCGGGGTTTGTGATGTCGATGGTTGCCGCCCAGATTAACGCGGACCCCGATCACGATACCACGCTCGCGGGCAATCTATGTCGGTGCACCGGCTATGCGCCCATTGTGCGCGCCGCGTGCGAGGCCGAAAGCCAGCCGCATCCGGACTGGCTGGCCACAGACCGGGCAGCATTGGACGCCAACGGTGTTTCTGGCTCGGAAATATCCTTGCCGAAGTCGTCAGATGCCCTCGCCGCGCTGCTTGAAAAAGCGCCTGACACCACATTGATTGCAGGGGCAACAGATGTGGGTCTTTGGGTGACAAAAGACTTGCGCGATCTGCACCCGGTGGCATTCTTGCATCAAGTTGGCGATTTGGCAGAGATTGACGAGAGCGCTGAACAGGTTGCCATTGGTGCGATGGTCAGCATTGAGGCTCTGCGCCTTTGGGCGGATGACCATCACCCGTCTTTCGCTTCGATGCTCAAAAGATATGGTTCTACTCAGGTGCGCATGGCGGCCACTTTGGGTGGAAACATAGCCAATGGTTCACCGATCGGGGACAGTGCGCCAGCGCTCATCGCCCTTGGCGCCAGCTTGCGACTACGTCAAGGTGCAGCGCGCAGAACGATCCGGCTTGAGGATTTCTTCATCGATTATGGCCGGCAAGACTTGCACAGCGGCGAGTTTATCGAAGCGGTATTGATCCCGAAGTCAGCGCCGGAGTTGCGCTGCTACAAAATCTCAAAACGCTTTGATCAGGATATTTCTGCGCTTTGCGGCTGTTTTAACATCTGCGTGCAGGACGGCAAAATTGCCTCGGCTGATATAGCATTTGGCGGGATGGCAGGGGTTCCCAAACGGGCGCAGCAGGTTGAGCAGGCACTTTTAGGCCAGCCTTGGAGTATTGAAAGCCTAGAGGCAAGCAAAGTGGCTTGGTCCCAAGACTTTACTCCGATAAATGATATGCGCGCTTCGGCGGATTACCGGACCCAAACCGCCCACAACCTTTTAATTCGCTATTTTCATGATCTTTCGGGTGTTGAAAGCCATGTGCTTGAGGTCAGCCCATGAGTGTTGCCAAACCCCTTGCCCATGATGCTGCCGCGCTGCATGTGACCGGCGCAGCGCGCTATATTGATGATATTCCATGCCCAGAAGGCACATTGCATTTGGCCTTTGGGCTTTCGGATGTTGCCTGCGCCACCCTTACGGCAATGGACCTAAGCGCCGTGCGCAGCGCCGCAGATGTGGTTGCAGTGATTTGCGCCGATGATTTGCCCTTTGCAAATGATGTCTCGCCAAGCGTGCATGATGAACCCTTGTTGGCCGATGATCAGGTGAACTATTTTGGACAACCGCTATTTATGGTCGTTGCCAAAACCCATCTGGCAGCGCGCAAGGCGGCCCGTTTGGGCAAAATCAGCTATGATGAAAAGCCGGCGCTGCTGTCGATTGAGGATGCTTTGGCGGCAGACAGCCGATTT
>CBFHXE010000081.1:0-10701 GCA_965659715.1 uncultured Paracoccaceae bacterium
CGCAAGCGCAGGGGTGATGGTCGATTTGCTCACCGGGCGCGACAAGGGCCGCGAACGGCAAACCAAACTGGCGGCGCTAGCTGCGGGTGAGATTGATATTCTGGTGGGCACCCATGCGGTGTTTCAAGCGGATGTGAATTTTTGTGACCTGCGGCTGGCAGTGATTGACGAACAGCACCGCTTTGGCGTGCGCCAACGGCTTGAATTGGGCCGCAAGGGCCAGTCGGCAGATGTCTTGGTGATGACGGCAACGCCAATCCCGCGATCGCTCGCGCTGGCCCATTACGGTGATATGGATATCTCGGTTCTGGATGAAAAGCCGCCGGGGCGATCGCCGGTGACCACCGCGCTTGTCTCAACCGAGCGGATCGACGAAGTGGTTGATCATCTTCGCCGTGCGATCGGTGAGGGCCGCCAAGCCTATTGGGTGTGTCCTCTGGTCGAGCAAAGCGAGGTTTTGGATTTCACCTCGGCCGAGGATCGCTTTCAGAGGCTGCGCGCCGTGCTGGGTGAGGATCAGGTGGGGCTGGTCCACGGGCAAATGCCGGCGCAGGACAAAGACGCCGCCATGCAGCGTTTTCAAAGCGGGCAGACGCGGGTACTGGTGGCCACCACAGTGATCGAAGTGGGCGTTGATGTGCCCAATGCCACGATTATGGTGATTGAGCGGGCTGAACATTTTGGATTGGCGCAACTGCACCAGCTGCGCGGCCGCGTGGGGCGCGGGGCAGGGCAGTCGACCTGTCTGTTGATGTATCAGCCCCCCTTAAGTGAAAGTGGCCAAAGACGGCTGGGCACGCTGCGCGAAACCGAAGACGGGTTTCGCATCGCGGAAACCGATCTGGCCATGCGCGGCGCAGGGGATTTGATCGGCACGGCGCAATCCGGTCTGCCGCAGTTTCGGGTGGCCGATTTGGACAGTATGAGCGGGTTGATGGCCACTGCCCAAAGCGATGCCCGCGTGCTGCTGACCACTGATCCCGAGTTGACATCACCGCGCGGACAGGCGGCGCGGACCCTGCTTTGGTTGATGGAGCAGGATAAAGCAATTCATTTAATTTCAGTGGGTTAGCGCAAGGTTATCTAAAAAGTTCACAAATGTTCTAAAAATGTTCTTTACAAATTTAGAGATATATGAGAACAAAGTAGCAACTTAAGACGGAGTTGTCCAATGATCGCCCTTTTGAAAACCGCTGTAGTGTCGTCGCGCAGAACCATTTTGCAAGACAGTCTTGGGGCGGTATCGCTGTTGGTGATTTTGCTTGGCGGTTTACATTTGCCGGGCCTTTTCTAACCACCCTCTGCCACCGCGCAGGGCGTTTCCCCAAGGCGCCTGTCAACCGAAGGTTTCGTAAGCCTCGACAAACGGAAACCGGATCGCTGACAAATCCCTGCAGCCGCGTGGACAGTTTGCCGCCGCTCCCCCTCGGGTGCGGCGGTTTTTTTTAGGCGCAGTCCCGATGTGCGGCCTTTTGCATGGCTTCGCTGGCCGCTTCCAGCGCCAGTAGGATTGAGGCATGGCGGTTTTTATAATCTTTAGCTGGCAAAAGCACTTCAAGCCCGTCAAATGGCGCATCCGGGGTCGGGCCGTTTGACGTGAGCATCGCCTGCAGGGCATTGCGGGCGTTTTCAATTTGCGCCCGGTCGCAGCCGATAATCGACCGGCCAACCACCGATGCGGCGGCCTGACCCAATGCGCAGGCTTTCACATCCTGTGCATACTCGCTCACCCGACCCGCTTTGACCTTAATATCGACCGTGACCACAGAGCCGCATAGGGGCGAGCGTTTTTTAACCGATATATGGGGATCTTGCAGCGGCGTGGTCGCCGACATATCGGCCGCCAAGGCCAGAATGCGGTCAGAATAGAGTTTGATCAGGTCGCTGTCAGCAGACATGGGCTTTTCCTTTATTGCTGATGCTAATACATAGGGCTTAGAACAGGAGATGCAAAGAGGTTATGAGATGGATTTTGATCCAGCAAGTTTGACGTATAACGAAGCAGGTTTGATCCCCGCAATAGCGCAGGACAGCGAAAGCGGTGAGGTGCTTATGATGGCATGGATGAACCAAGAGGCGGTTGCAAAAACACTGTCCAGCGGACATGCCACCTATTGGTCGCGCTCACGTCAGGCATTTTGGGTCAAAGGAGAAACATCGGGGCACCGGCAAAAATTGATCGATTTGCGGGTCGATTGTGATCGTGATGCGCTTTTGCTTGTGGTCGATCAAACAGGTCCTGCCTGTCATACCCTGCGGCGCAGCTGTTTTTACACCTCGGTGGTCAGCGGCAAAGAGGTAGAGTTGATGGCGCCCGAGGCTTAGGTTTTTTTGCAGGAAATTTGGCCGTATCTGGCCTTTTAGGAGCCCAAAAACCGCACCTGCGCAATACCACCGCGAAACCGACGCAATACCGACATCTTTTTTGTCGCTAGTCCAGTGGTGTAAAGCCCAGTGAGCGGCGAATGTCATTTGCGCTTTGGCCTTGGCTGCGCAGCGTGGAAATGGCGGTGGCATCATCGCGTTTGGCCAGCCGTTTGCCGGTGCTGTCGCGGATCAGTTTATGATGATGATAGCGCGGTGTTGGCAGGCCCAATAGGGATTGCAGCAGCACATGGATTTGCGTGGCCTCGGCAAGGTCTGCGCCGCGCACAACATCGCTAACCCCTTGAATTGCATCGTCAACCACAACAGCCAGATGATAGGCAATCTGTCCGTTGCGGCGCTGAAGCACCACATCGCCGACCTGCGACAGTAGGGCCTCGGGCCGGACCTTTTGGGGGCCGCTGTCAAGACCGGTTTCATGATATAAAAGCGGTGCGGTTAGCGTTTCGGCGGCCCGTTTCATATTGAGCCGAAGCGCGTCTTCTGCGCCCCCCTCATGCACCGCGCGATGCCGGCAGATGCCCGGATATATCCGCCCATCGGGACCAAATTTCGCCACCCCTTCCTGCGGCGCCCCCGCCGCCGCCTCGATGTCTGCACGTCGACAGTTGCACGGGTAAATCAGGTCCTTTTTCTCGATAATTTCCAGAGCATTAGAGTAAGATCTTAAATGATTTGATTGGCGCCTGACAGGCGTTTCCCAGGTCAGCCCAAGCCATGCAAGATCGTCATATATCTGCTTTTCCCACTGCGCGCGGGCACGCGATTGGTCAGTATCTTCTATCCGCAGAAGAAACCTTCCACCAGCCTCGGCCGCCATCTGATGCGCCAAAAGTGCAGAATAGGCGTGTCCAAGGTGTAGTGGGCCGGTGGGTGATGGGGCAAATCGAGTGGTGAATGTCACAGTTTTTCAAGAACATAAACGTTTGACTTCAAGCCCGCACCGGGCAGGTGATCCCCATAATTGCAGGCCAGCAAGCGCGCCAAACCGTTGGCTGTGTAATGGTCGACCTTTGCAGGAAAGCTTGGATCGGCAAGTGCGTGGTCATTAAACGAAAATGCGAACAAGCCTCCAGTTTCTAAAAGATCTATAAGTGTGTCAAAAACCGGTAGTGGCGCAGCGCCAACACCAATAACGCCAATGGCTGCAATTATGTGATATTGTCCCTTTGTGACAGGTGGTGCGTGCTCGGGATTGAAAATGCGAAGGTCATTATAAATGCCTTTTTTCCTCGCGATTTCAATCATTTCAGAAGAAACGTCTAATCCGTCTATGTGACTGAACCCTTCGAGTTTAAGCGCCAGTCCTGACAGTCCGGTCCCGCATCCGTAATCCAGAATGGGCTGGTTTAGATCGGCGACAAATTGAGCAAGTGTTTTGGCCGTCCGTCCGGGGGTGGCATAGCCGTTTTTGCCCACCTCTTGGTCATACGTATCAGACCATTCTGCATAAAGCGCCCGCGAGTCGCCGGTTCCACCATCATAAGCTTTGTCTAAATAGGTTTTTGCCATAGCGATACTAAAGCAAATAAAGTCCTATCCGTCCAGCGGGGTTTTTTGCAGCCACTCTGTCCAGGCGGCTTTGGCGCGGTCGGTATAGGCTTTATATCGATCTTTACGGCCCTTGCGGCCCGATTTTAGGCCCTCCATTGGGCGAAAAAGGCCAAAGTTGACATTCATAGGCTGAAATGTTTTTGCATCCGCGCCGCCTGTTATGTGGTGGATCAACGCCCCCATGGCGGTGTCCTGCGGCACTGTTGCCCATTCTTTGCCCTTTAATTCGGCTGCGGCCATCCGCCCCGCCAAAAGGCCCATCGCGGCGCTTTCAACATACCCTTCTACCCCGGTAATTTGCCCTGCAAAGCGAAGGTTTGGTTTTGATTTAAGCCGCATTTGAGAGTCTAGCAGCGTCGGAGAATTGATAAAGGTGTTGCGATGAATACCGCCCAATCTGGCAAAGCGCACGTTTTCCAAACCTGGGATCATCCGTAAGATATCGGCTTGTGCCCCGTATTTCATTTTGGTTTGAAATCCTACAATATTATACAATGTTCCCAATGTGTTATCGCGTCGAAGTTGAACCACTGCATAAGGTTTTTCACTGCTGTGGGGGTTGGTTAATCCAACCGGTTTCATTGGGCCAAAACGAAGCGTTTCTGCGCCCCTTTCTGCCATAACCTCAATTGGCAGACAGGCTTCAAAATACTCAGCTGTCTCGTCTGCATGGAACTCGGTTTTGTCAGCCTCTAAAAGAGCCTTGATGAAAGCCTCATACTGAGCTTTGTCCATGGGGCAATTCAGGTAGGCTGTGCGCTCGGCTTCAGTGTCACCTTTGTCATAGCGTGACTGCATCCAGGCTTTGCTCATATCAATGCTGTCGAAATAGATGATTGGCGCAATCGCATCGAAAAATGCTAAAGCTTCTGCGCCGGTTTCTTGTGCAATCGCTTCCCCAAGCGCTGAAGAAGTCAAAGGTCCGGTGGCTATGATCCATTTTCCATCTGTAGGAAGTGCCTTTATTTCACCGTCGTCAACAGTGACGTTTGGATGGGCCCTGAGCGCAGATGTCACGCTCTGGGCGAAGGGGTCACGGTCAACCGCCAATGCGCCGCCGGCTGGCAATCGATGGGCATAAGCCGTTTTCATAATCAAGCTATCTGATTGTAACATTTCCCAATGCAGCAAGCCCACGGCATTTTGCTCGTGGTCATTTGAGCGAAATGAATTTGAACAAACCATTTCGCCCAGATCGCCGGTTTTATGGGCAAAAGTGCCAACTTTAGGCCGCATCTCATGGATGGTTACCTGTAGCCCCATATTGGCGGCTTGCCATGCTGCTTCTGATCCGGCCATCCCGCCGCCGATAATATGCAATTCCTGTTTTTTCATAACGCGTGAATACGGCAAATGGCACATGAGTGACAGCCCCGAATCAGCAATTTTATAAATTTCGGCAATGCCATTTTTTCGCGCTGCAAATTCCCAAGGCGGAAAGTTTCAATGCGTGTTCGAGTTTGGAACGCAAGATGACGCAAACAGACTACTGGACACCCGTTTAAAAATGCAAAAAAAGGCCAAAACCACGTGCATTTTTTGCTGCGAAAAGGAAAACACCATATGCCCTATCTTTTAGGGGTGGACACCGGGGGCACCTACACTGACGCGGCTGTTTTACGCGGCGAAGTTGAGGTGATTTCCTCAGCCAAATCTTTAACAACGCGCAATGATTTGGCGATTGGCATCGGCAAGGCGGCGCAGGCTGCTTTATCTGAGGCGGCTATCGATCCCGCAGAGGTTTCGCTGGCTGCTTTATCCACCACTTTGGCAACAAATGCTTTGGTCGAAGGGCAGGGTGAACGCGTAGCGTTGATCTTTATCGGATTCAGCCAAGGTGATCTTGATAAACACGGATTGAACGATGCGCTTGCAAATGATCCGGTGCTGGAATTACCCGGTGGGCATAATCATGCAGGCAACGAAGTTTGCGCCTTAGATACGCACAGTATTGAAAAATGGCTGCATGAAGTGGAAGGGGTTTCTGCATTTGCCGTAGCCTCTAAGTTTGCAACCCGCAATCCGGCGCATGAAATCCAAGCCATGAAGCTTATTGGCGAGGTGACCGGCCGGCCCGCCAGCGCATCACACCAGCTATCAAGTAAGCTCAATGGCCCAAAACGTGCCCTAACCGCAGTTCTAAATGCACGGCTTATCGGGATGATTGCGCGCTTGATAAGCCGCGCCAGCCATATCCTTGAAAATATTGGTGTTCAGGCTCCTCTGATGGTGGTGCGGGGCGATGGGGCACTTATTTCTGCCAGCCAAGCACTTGAAAAACCCATTGAAACAATTTTAAGCGGTCCGGCTGCATCAATTGTTGGAGCGCGTTGGTTGACACAAATTGACCATGCGTTGGTGTCCGATATCGGTGGAACAACAACGGATGTGGCTGTGCTGCGCAACGGACGTCCGGAAATTGATCCTGCGGGTGCTCAAGTTGGGCCATTTCGCACCATGGTCGAAGCGGTTGCGATGCGAACTACTGGCTTGGGTGGAGATAGCGAAGTTCACTTTTTAAGCGAGGGCTTGGCCGGCGGTGTAACGCTTGGACCCAAGCGTGTGTTGCCTCTGAGTTTGGCAGCGCAAGAATATCCTGCAGAAGTACATGACGCGCTTGATGCACAATTGAGAAATCAAGCGCCGGGCGATCATGACGGGCGCTTTGTTCGGCGTGTTAGGGCGAATTGCCCAAGTGGTCTGCCGTCTCGTGACCAAGCGATTCTTGATCGCATACCAGAGAATATTGTGCCGATTTCAGAAGTGATTAAAGCCCGAATTGAGCTGCAGGCCTTATCGCGCCTTGTGTCTCGTGGGGTAGTTCAAATTGCTGCTCTGACACCTTCGGATGCAAGTCATGTTTTGGGCAATGCCTGTTTTTGGGATCGTGAGGCCGCTGAAAAAGCTATGATTTTGTTTGGCCGTCGGCGCACTGGGTCCGGCGAGCAATTGGCTCAAGGTGCAGCAATCATGGCCAAGGTCATTGTGGACCAGTTGACCCATCAAACCGTGTTGGCTTTGCTCGAGGTTGCCTTTGCCGAAGATACGTTGGACTTTGGTAAAAGCCCAGAACAGCTGGCGCGCCATATTTTGACCCAACAGGGCATAAAGCAGCATAGTGGCTTACTGAGATTGAACATGGGGTTGAACGTGCCGGTCATTGGTCTTGGGGCATCTGCATCAAGTTATTATCCCGACGTTGGTGCGCGCCTGTCTTGCGAGATGATCTTGCCGAAATATGCAGAAGTTGCAAATGCGATCGGAGCTGTTGTTGGCCGGGTAACAATGCGAGAAAGTGGATCTGTTACGGCCCCAAGTGAAGGGCTCTATCGCGTTCACTTGGATCAGGGACCTGAGGATTACAGCTCTGAGAAAGCAGCTCTGGATGCCTTAGAGAAACAATTGCGTGAAAAGGCGCTTGCCAAAGCGCGGGCCACAGGGGCCGAAGATATTCAAATGCATGTCGCAAAAGATATCCGCAAAGCACAGACAGAAAATCGGGAAATTTTTGTAGAAGCAACATTGACCGTTGAGGCCTCTGGTCGACCCAGAATTGCACATTCCTGAGACAGTCCATTTTTTATCGAAAGTGCCTCGAACAGGTTTTAGTCTTTCGGGGTTAGAGCGGATTAACTTTTTAGCAAATCATCCATGGCTATGCGGCCTCTGGCCAAAAGATCGCCATAGGTTTGCGCGTCGACATTGGCGCCGCAAATCACGATGCCGACCCTTTTGTTTTTCATGCTCTCTCGCAAGGGGCCCAAGAAGGCTGCCATAGCGGCACCTGCCGCTGGCTCAACGGCCAGTTTTGCCTCTTCTTGTAAAACGGCCATCCCTGCGCAGATTTCATCATCTGTGACAGTCACAATTTCATCTACGTAGTGGCGGCAAAGCGTATAACCAAAAGGCAAAGCCATCGGTGGTGCAAGGCTATCTGCGATTGTCAAGGTGCTTTCTAAGGTGACTGGCTCGCCTTTTTCTAGACTTTTGGACATGCTTGCGGCGCCAATTGGCTCAACCCCATACACTTTGCAATCAGGCTTGATCAGCTTTGCGGCAGCAGCCACGCCGCTGATTAATCCACCGCCGCCAACAGCAACCACGAGCGCGTCAAGTTCGGGGACATCTTTTAAAAACTCGAGCCCGACGCCGGCAGTGCCAAGCGTTGTGTCTAGACCTTCAAAGGGGTGAATAAATGTGCGGCCTTCTTCTTCAACCAAACGTTCCGCTTCGCCAAAAGTTGCGGCGCCAGCTGGCTTGAGAATAACCTCGGCGTGATGCGCGCGGGCCCGCGCAATACGAAACGGATTGGCCGAGGATTGCATAACAACCTTGGCTGACAGGTCCAGTTGCTGCGCCGCCCAAGCCGCTGCGATCGCATGGTTGCCCGCACTGGCGGCGGTGATGCCCAAATGGCGTTTTGGCTGCGGGATTTGATTGGCAACTGATAAAGCGCCTCGCGCTTTGAATGTTCCGGTGTGTTGCAGGCACTCTAACTTAAGGTGGACGCTACACTCTTTTATAAGGCTTGATATCAAGGGGGAATGCAACGGCGCGACAGGGGTATGCACTATAGAACCAGACAATTCGGATGATCTAGCTTCAATAGAGCTTTTTGTAACGGTGCTGATATTAATTTGGGTCACTGTCTGCACTCTTGTTTTGACATACTTGGCAGGTAAGCCTTTGCAGGCTTGCTGATTTAAGATGGTGGTTTTTCCGATGATAAAAGTCAATAAGATCACGACGACTTGCTTAAAGGAAAAGCAAAGCGCCAAGCATTTTTAAGACCAGAAGCGATCAAATCCGCACCGTGGATGTATTTTAATCCAAGGTCATTATTCCTCTGGACGATGGGATGAGCCGCAACTAATGTCCCGCTTGCTGTGTTGTCGTGAAAAAAAACTAGAGATTGGAATGAATGACATGAGTGAGGCAAACTATCGGGTGACTGCCGATGAGTTAAGACAGTTTATTGAGCGGTTCGAGCGGCTAGAAATGGAAAAAAAAGACATTTCTGATCAGCAAAAAGAGGTCATGGCCGAAGCCAAGGGGCGCGGGTATGACACCAAAATCATGCGTAAAATAGTATCACTACGCAAACGTGATCAAAACGATATAGCCGAAGAAGAAGCTGTTTTGGATATGTATAAAGAAGCTTTGGGGATGTAAGTATTGCTAAGGCAATATGAAGTGGACATTAGAAATTTTCAGAATATCTCTTACGTCATCATCGTAAAGATCTGTTATATCTTGGACAACCGTGTGGTCCCAGCCAGGGGCCTCAAGTTCCTCAATAATTTTGTCTGTTTGGCCAAACTTTTCCGCAAACGCTCCCATGACGATGCGCAGTTGGCGCAGGGTCAAAGACGGGTGCGTGCTGATATATGCCTTAAATCTATCAAAGCCTTCTTTTGATATTATTTCAGCAAATAAATCAAAATCACCAGCTATATTTTTCGAAGCTGGTAGCTGTCCCATTTGCCTTAGGATTTGGCCCCATATAAAAGGGCTATCTTCGTTACACCACATATGGATAGGAAGCTCGGGAAAGGCTTTGTGTAGCCTTGAAGTAAGATCAGACCACTGGATTTCCAAGGGATTGCTTGCCTTCATAAGTGTGCTAAATTCCGATAGTTCCGAAGTTTCAAAAACAGCAGGTAAAAAAGACGCCGGATTACGAATTGAGAAATACAGTTCCACGTCATCCTGAGAAAAAAGCAACAAAAATTGTTCTAAAACCCTAACGGCATTTGGGTATAATTGTACTGATCCGAGCAATTCTCTCGGGATCCCAATAAACATTGGGTTAGATAAAATCACAGTGTTTATCTGCGTATATTTGCCCTCGAGTATGGTCTCCAATAAATGTTCACGATCCCCGTTATCAAGGTTGTATTTTAGCACTTTAATAAGTGTCTTACGCAGCAGGTTTCGGTACAACTTGGGAGGTGGCACCGTCACCCCTGCTTTTGTAAACGTGTCTTTATTGCGCAATAAGGTTTTTATAAGACGTTCGTCATCAGTGCATTGTACACCAGCATGAAGAATAATGCGCATTGAAATAGCTTTCAGAAATGAAACAGGCCGATATGCTCTAGCACAAAAAATACGTCATTTTTATGGCGTTATTTGGAGGCTTTATTGCATAGCATTTCAAGTTATTTATCGTGCAGTTACTTTTTTTTTAATTTTGCCTCTTGTCAGAAGGCGTGTGTTGTTTTATTCGGCCTCCGAGAGCCCCTATAGCTCAGCTGGTAGAGCAACTGATTTGTAATCAGTAGGTCCGCGGTTCGAGTCCGTGTGGGGGCACCATAATCTCTCAACTACATGATGCAACACACTGATCTGTAAGCAGTATTCTGTTTATGGTGATGTGGAGGTATATCCTGTGGTATACAATCAATGTGAATACTTATGGCAAAAACGTGGCGTGTTTTACTTCAGACGCAGAGTGCCAAATGATGTGCAAAAGCATTATGAACGTCCTTATATAGTCATCAGCTTAAAGACCCGTAGTAAAGCAACAGCCGTTAAAGCAAGCAGATCAATAGCCAGTAAACTAGATGACTTCTGGCTGCAGATGCGACTGGCAGATATGGATATCCCTGCTGCCCATTTGTTAGTGCAAGGTAAGCCCAAAGATGCCTTCACATCATTTGCTTCCTCACTGTCTGATGCTCTGGCCACGTATTGCAGTTTAAAGGGTACTGATCGGACTGCATTGTTCTTTACTGCAGCAAAGAGAAATGTGGGCTATGT
>CBFHXE010000082.1:0-10442 GCA_965659715.1 uncultured Paracoccaceae bacterium
CGGCGGTGAGGTATTGTTGGTGTCGGGTGTGAGCGGTGAAGGTGTGGCGGATGTGTTGCGCGCTTTGCGCGCGGTGATTGATGGCGCAAAAGCCGAGCCAGAGCTGACGGATGAGGGACAGGATACATGGCGGCCCTAAGCTCAGCAAAACGGATTGTGATAAAGATCGGATCGGCGCTGCTAGTCGAGCCGCAAAGCGGCGTTTTGCGACGCGACTGGCTGGTGTCGCTCGCCTCGGATGTGTCGCGGTTCAAAAAAATGGGCGTTGATGTGGTGCTTGTGTCCTCTGGATCAATTGCGCTGGGCCGCAGGGTGCTTGACCTTCCCGCCAATGATCTGGCGCTCGAGCAGTCACAAGCTGCTGCAGCCGTGGGACAAATCCGCCTGGCGCAAGCCTATGAAGAGGTGCTGGCCCCGCATGAGATCAAAACGGCACAGATCCTTGTCACCCTAGAGGATAGCTCAAACCGCCGCCGCTATTTAAATTCGCGCGCAACCATTGAAACTCTGCTCGGCTTGGGCGTTGTTCCGATCGTAAACGAAAACGACACGGTGGCGACGGACGAAATTCGCTATGGGGATAACGACAGGCTTGCGGCGCAGGTTGCAGTGACAATTGGGGCAGATCATTTGATTTTGCTCTCTGACGTGGACGGACTTTATAGCCAAAACCCCCATGTGGATAAATCCGCAACGCTGATAGAAAGAATTGAGCAAATTACCCCAGAAATTGAAGCTATGGCGGGTGATGCAGGATCGGGTCTTTCAAAGGGGGGCATGAAAACAAAGCTCATGGCCGCCAAAACGGCCACAGCGGCGGGCTGCATTATGGTGATTGCAAAAGGGTCGCGTTTGCATCCTCTGCAGGCTTTGGTGGATGGTGCGCTGGCCACTTGGTTCGGGGCCCAGCTTGATCCGCACACGGCTAGAAAGCGCTGGATTGCATCACTAAAACCGATGGGCCAAATTGCTATTGATGACGGTGCGGTAAAAGCACTTGGCACAGGCAAAAGCCTTTTGCCTGCCGGAGTGAGTGATGTGAAAGGTGAATTTTTGCGCGGTGATGTCGTGGTTATTTGCGACCAAAAAGGGCGGGAAATAGGTCAGGGCATAAGCGGATATACATCGGCAGAAGCGCGCGCTCTTATCGGTTTGCGCAGCTCACAAATTGAAAAGGTTTTGGGCTATCCCGGACGTGCCGCACTGGTGCACCGCAATGATATGGCCACATAGAGATATAAGGGCGTAAGAATGAACGATATTGATACAGTGATGCAAGGCATTGGAACACAGGCAAAAGCGGCCGCAGCACAGCTTGCATATGCACAAGATCGTCAAAAGACCTTGGCTCTGGAAGCCGCCGCAAAGATTGTTTGGGATCGGCGCGCGTGGATCATTGACGAAAACGCCAAAGATTTAGAATACGGGCGGCAAAAGGGCTTAAGTGACGCCATGATGGATCGCTTATTGCTGGATGAGGCGCGGATCAAGGGTATCGTTGATGGGTTGACGGCGGTCGCCCAGCAAGCTGATCCTGTTGGAAAAGTGCTGGACCAATGGGATCGTCCTAATGGGCTGTCGATCAAAAAGGTCTCTACACCTTTGGGCGTGATCGGGGTGATTTATGAAAGCCGCCCGAACGTGACTGCGGATGCCGGTGCACTTTGCCTTAAATCAGGTAATGCGGTTATCTTACGCGGCGGTTCTGAAAGTTTTCACAGCTCTCAGGCTATTCATAGCTGTCTGGTTGACGGGCTGAAAGAAGCAGATTTGCCCGAGGCGTCTATTCAACTCGTACCAACACGCGACCGCGCAGCCGTTCAAAAAATGCTGACTATGACAGACACCGTTGACGTGATCGTGCCGCGCGGAGGCAAGGGGCTGGTCGGATTGGTGCAAAGCGAAGCACGGGTTCCCGTGTTCGCGCATTTGGAAGGCATCGTTCATATATATATCGACAAGCATGCTGATGCGGAAAAAACTTTGGAAGTTGTGCTGAATTCTAAAACCCGTCGGACTGGCATCTGCGGAGCAGCAGAATGCTTGCTGATCCATCAAGACCTTGTAGATGTCTTGGGCGCAGAGGTTATCTCAGCTTTGATCCAGGCTGGTGTTGAAGTGCGCGCCAATGAAGACTTAAGTCATATTGCGGGCGCCAAACAAGCAACAGCGGAAGACTGGGGCAAAGAATATCTGGCCAGTACAATCGCAGCGCGCTCAGTGCGTGATATTGATCAGGCCATTGCGCATATCCGAACCCATGGCTCAAATCATACGGATTGTATCATGACCGAAGATGACGCTGCAAAGCGCCACTTTTTCGAGCGCGTTGACAGTGCAATTTTAATGCATAATGCCTCCACCCAGTTTGCCGATGGCGGAGAGTTTGGGATGGGTGCTGAAATTGGCATTGCGACGGGAAAAATGCATGCCCGTGGGCCGGTTGGAACCGCCCAATTGACCAGTTTCAAATATCTGGTTTCTGGAAATGGCGCGGTTAGAACGTGATGTGAATGGCTGTATTATCGGCGGATTGATCTAGGTTTATAGGCCTGTCGATCTGTTGGCAGATCAAAGGCAGCAACAAGAAATGAACATGTGAAGGCGCAATATCGTGCCCTTGTGACGGCGGCAGTAAGCTGTTCCAAAGCTCTGGATTATAGGAAAAATTAGACGAAGATCCCTTTACAAGGGTTTTATCCCTTTGCCTGCCTATGTGGATCTCCCCGCCCAGCGGCATTGCGGTTTTCAGGCACAGTATGGAAAGGAAAATAGCCTGCGCTTCAATCCGTGTGATGTTCGTTTCAATGGACCAACTCAAAGACACGCGGGAACCATTGAACAAGGGGGACAGTATGTTTTGGGCTCTATCGGGGGAAAGTTCCGCTTGTTTACTACCCATGCCAAAAGCAACGCGGAAAAAATTTACCCGGCCAATGGCATTGTCGCTGCTTTCCTCAATCAAATCGTCAAATCTGTCCCAAAGGCGCTGACGTTAGACAATCAGACAGATTTCAGGCCCGGTAGAATTTTCAGAAGATAAATGGAGCAATTCAAGGCCATTTTTAACAGCGCCTATCGGGCTTGCGAGATCATGGCAAATTCTGGACCCAATTAATGTTGCGAGATGTAAAGGATCATGTTTCATTGTGGATAGAATATTTTAGGGGCGTGTGAATTGGACAATTTGAATAACTTCTTAGAACCGGGAATGTTGGTGAAACACCCGTCACAGCCGGATTGGGGGATTGGGCAGGTGCAATCACGGATTGGTAATCGGATCACCGTGAACTTTACCGAAGTTGGAAAAATAGTCATTGACGGATCACGCATTGTTTTAATTCAGGTTCTTTCTAAAGAATAATTTTAAAAAACAGCTCTGAGTTGTAATTCATGGGTTTTAATCTGGTCTTATCTTGTCAAGAAAGAGTGTCTTGGCTAGAGAGAGCATCTAAAAAAGGGTAATTCCTTGGTAACTTCGCCTGACTTCATTGTTAAATTTGCGAAAACAGAACAAGAGTTTCTGGCGGCTCAGAGGCTGAGGTATGATGTCTTTATTTCCGAACTTGGCGGGTGCGGAAACCTTGTTGACCATCAAAACCGTTTAGAGAGGGATCGTTTCGATCCCTATTTTGATCACCTTATTTTGGTAGATCAGACAATACAAAGTGACTGCAACGGCGGTGTTGTGGGGGTCTATCGGTTGATGACTGATGAAAAGGCCCAAAAGCTTGGGCAGTTTTACTCTGAAGACGAATATGATCTGTCAAAGTTAAAGAGCTCTGGCCGTAAATTGTTAGAACTGGGCAGATCTTGCGTACATCCCGATTACAGGGGCGGAACAGCGCTCTATCATCTGTGGAAAGGTCTGTCTGATTTTGTGCTTGCAGAGAAAATAGAAATTTTGTTTGGGGTGGCAAGCTTTCATGGCACAGATCCACATGCGTTTGCTGCTCCGCTAAGTCTTTTACATCAGCGCCATCTTGCTCCGACCGAATTAAGGATCGAAGCCAAAGCGCCTCATGCTCAGACCATGGATTTGATCCCGCCTGAGAATTTGGACCGCCGTAAAGCCGTATTAGAAATTCCCGCCTTGATTAAAGCCTATCTGCGATTGGGCGGGTTTGTCGGACAAAATGCATTTATCGACCACGACTTTAATACAACAGATGTCTGTTTGGTTTTGGATATAGAGCGTGTGAATGACCGGCAGAAAAACATTTATTCCAAAGCTGAGACATTGACATGACAACGTGGCGAAGTTCGCAAGGCGATCTAAACATAAAAGAAATATCTTTTATGGGGTGGATCATAGTAATAATACGCGTTGTTCCGATGTTCGTTGTTATCTTTGGTGGACTTTTGATCTTACTTCTGCTGCGTATTTTTGAAAAACCCCTGTTTGGTCACAATCGGCCGATAACGCCCTTTCTGAACCAAGCCGTCTGTAAAATATCTCTGCGCATTATGGGCATAAATCATCATATTGTTGGCCGCCCCATGACCAATAACGGCGCCGTCGTTGCCAACCATTCGTCGTGGCTTGATATCTTTACTTTGAATGCCGCGCAGCGGGTGTATTTTGTGTCAAAATCCGAAGTTGCCGCCTGGCCGGGTATCGGATGGCTGGCGCGCGCAGCCGGAACGGTTTTTATAAAACGGGACAGGCAGCAAGCCAAATTGCAACGCGATATGCTGTCATCGCGCTTACAAATGGGACATATATTACTCTTTTTCCCAGAAGGCACCTCAACCGATGGGCGGCAGGTTTTGCCTTTTAAATCAACGCTTTTTGCGGCTTTGTTCGAGCAAAACCTAAAAAGCGATATACATGTTCAACCCGTAAGTGTGGTGTACAAAGCCCCAAAGGGCTGTGATGACCGATTTTATGGTTGGTGGGGTGATATGGCCTTTGATACCCATTTCCTGCTCACACTTAGCACTTGGCGCAGAGGCAGGGTCGAGGTTGTCTTTTCACCGCCCGTTGCGGTTGCCGAATTTTCATCCCGAAAAGAGCTTTCAAAGCACCTACAAAGTCAGGTGAGCAGCGCCCACCAAGAGGCAACTAGCCGGTTGAAGTCATCGCCGTGATATAGGCGCTCAAAGCTTCCGATTGGTTGTCTTCGCGCCAAATTTCGTCTTGCAGGGCAACAAAATCAGTGACTTTGCGCAAATTAGCCAGTGTGGGAATATCGAGCGCCCCTTCGGCGACCACAGGCACTTCAATCATTTCTGACCACCATGCGAACAGATCGATATCCGCCACCTGGCCATCGCCTAATGTGGTGCTTTGCACCGGACCAAAACTAACATAGTCAGCTCCCGCTTCGCTTGCAGACATTCCATCATGTTTTGATATGCCGCAAAATGTGCCAACGATCGCCTCTTTTCCCAAAGCGTCACGGGTTTTTCGAACTGCGCGCGCACCATCAGTTAGGTGGACCCCATCAAGCCCCAAACGCTCGACCAGCATAATATGGCTTTCGATCACCAGCGCAACATCACGAGCATGACAAATATCGCGTAGTCTATCCGCGATTTTGGAAATCTCTAATTCGTCTTTTGTGGTCAGAGCAAGTCGCACGCAGGCCACTTCATTGCCATCAAGGACACTGCCTAATTGATCACCAAAACGGGCAAGTTCAAAGTCGCCTGGGGTGATCAAATAAACCTGTGGATACTCTTGGTCCATCATGTCAAAGGTCCTGATAACAGTTTTAAACTTCCATAATCGTAAATTTCATAAATGGCTATGGCTTAAGCTGCTCAAAGGGCTTTTCAGGGCAGGTTTTCTAGCATAGATGGGCTGCATACATTCAAATGGTGACCCAATGACCAGTTTGCTTCCACAACCGACCTTTGTCCTTGTCCGCCCGCAAATGGGTGAAAATATAGGCGCGGCTGCGCGCGGCATGCTTAATTTTGGTCTGGATAGAATGCGGGTTGTCGCGCCCCGGGATGGTTGGCCAAACTCAAAAGCCATTGCGATGGCGAGCGGCGCGGGGCGCGTTTTGGATGGCGCAGATCATTTTGAAACCGTTGCAGATGCCAGCGGTGATGGACATTTTGTCTTTGCCACAACGGCCCGAAGCCGCGGCTTGACAAAGCCGGTTTATGCGCCCCAAGCTGCAATGGAAAAGGCGGCAGAGCTGATCGCTTCTGGACAAAAAGTGACGGTTCTGTTTGGCCCTGAAAGGGCTGGATTGCAGAACGAAGATGTTGCCGTGGCAAACGCCATTATTACCCTGCCGGTAAACCCAGAATTTCCATCACTTAATTTGGCGCAATGTGTATTGCTGCTGGCCTACGAATGGCGGCGCGCTCAAGGCCAGATCGAAACTCAAAGAATGGAATTGGCTGGCACCGACTGGGCTGCGGTCCAAGATGTCGAAAAACTCGCCGAGCATTTCGAGCAGCGATTGGACACCGCCGGATTTTTCTTTCCTGAGATCAAGGCGCAGGGCATGAAGATAAATCTACGCAATATGTGGTCCCGTTTGCCTTTGACGCGGGCGGATGTGCAAATATTTCATGGTATGTTGCGACAAATTGTAAGGTGGAAAGAACGCGGCGAATGACTTGAAGCTTACCTGTCTGCGCTCTACTCTCTAGTTGGAAATAATAGAAAGCCTGAACCTGTATGACCCGTAAGAGATCAATTTTCGAAGATGTTGCCAACGAGACTGAAGCCTCGTCACCGGCAAACAAAGCAACCGGAATA
Organism: uncultured Paracoccaceae bacterium; assembly: GCA_965659715.1. Taxonomy (GTDB): domain Bacteria; phylum Pseudomonadota; class Alphaproteobacteria; order Rhodobacterales; family Rhodobacteraceae; genus CABZJG01. The sequence continues at coordinate 6,722 of CBFHXE010000082.1, forward strand.
ATCGACCGAGGTCGCGGGCAGGCGAACCGCTCTTTATTGCGCTTATGGCTCATCTTACTATTCTTGCTGGTGGTGATGATGGTCCTTGTTGGAGGTCTTACTCGGTTAACTGATAGCGGGTTAAGTATAACTGAATGGCGGCCCGTAAGCGGCGCTCTTCCGCCTTTGTCCGAACAAGACTGGTCTGAGGAGTTTGAAAAATACAAACAAATTCCAGAATACCAACTGCAGAACAAAGGTATGAGCCTGCAGAGCTTTAAAGTCATCTATTGGTGGGAATGGGGCCATAGGCAATTGGGCCGTGTGGTTGGCCTGGTTTGGGCCATCGGATTTGCGTTTTTCTATTTTACAAAGAAAATTCCGACAGGCTGGACGCCAAAACTACTGTTTCTGGGGGCTTTGGGCGGCACCCAAGGCGCAATCGGATGGTGGATGGTCTCTAGTGGGCTTTCTGGAACCATGCTTGATGTTGCCAGTTACCGCTTGGCGACCCATTTGGGTTTGGCCTTTGTGATCTTGGGTTTTATTGCTTGGTCTCTGTTTCATCTGAGCGAACGCGAGAGTGATTTAATCCAACGGCGCCGCAGCCGAGAGGGACGTTTGTTTTCGCTTTCGACGGGACTATTGCATTTCACTTTTCTGCAAATTCTCATAGGAGCGCTGGTGGCGGGCATAGATGCTGGACGCAATTATATCGACTGGCCCCTTATGGCTGGAGAGTTTTTTCCATCCGAATCGTTTTTGCTCAACCCTTGGTGGCGCAACTTTTTTGAAGGCGACGGACTGGTGCAATTCATGCACCGTATAGCCGGTTATGGTGTTTTCATCCTGGGCATAATTGCTTGGCGGCGCTCGCGATCATCGGGAAATGCGATGGTTAGGTTTGCCTTCAATGCAGTTCTTGCAATGATGAGCCTGCAAATGGTTTTGGGCATTACAACCGTCTTATATGCGGCCCCTTGGCACATCGCTATCGTCCATCAATTAGGCGCAGTTGTTCTTTGGGTTTTAATTTTGCGTGCACGGTTTTTGGCTGCTTACCCGCCACAACAATCGGTAAAAGGACATTAAGTCGTGACTGCTTTTTCAAAATTAATGGAATACCAACATCAAACAGAGGCCCTTGGAAAAATTGCAGCTCGGCTTGGGTGGGACCAAGAAACGGTGATGCCCAAGGGCGCGTTGCAAGACCGGGCTGAGGAATCTGCTGCACTTGAAAAAACGCTTCATGATCGGCGCAGTTCAAGCGAGCTAGAGGATTTACTGGCTGCTGCCCAATCACAGGCATTGACGGCTCTGGAAAAACGGCAGGTGAGCTTGATTGAACGCGCGCTTCTTCGAACCCGAAAAGTGCCGGTCGAGCTTTCGGTCGCATTGGCCCGTATTACGCCAAAATCCCATCAAATCTGGGCCAAGGCCCGGGAAGACGACGATTTTAAGAGTTTTGCCCCCATTCTGTCAGAGGTCATTCAACTGCGCCGCCAGGAAGGCGAAGCCCTGGCGCAAGGCAGCGATGCAGTGGCTTACGAGGCGTTGCTTAAAGATTATGAACCAGATGGAGAGGTCGCGGCTCTGACTGATATGTTCGACCAGCTCAGATCACCCTTGGTGAAATTACGTGCAGCCGTGTTAGATTGCCCGCCGCCTAAAGCCTTGCAGGGACATTTTGATCCCAAACAGCAAATGCTGATCTCGCATGAACTGGCGGAATGTTTCGGCTATGATTTTTCACGCGGGCGGATCGATAAAGCTGTGCATCCGTTTAGCTCAGGCTCGGGTCATGATGTGCGGATCACAACAAGAACTGAGCCGAGCGACCCGCTAAACTGCTTTTACTCAACCGTGCATGAAGTGGGCCATGGCAGTTATGAGCAAAATATAGATCCGGAATATGGATTTTCTCCGATCGGGGCAGGGTGCTCAATGGGGGTTCATGAAAGTCAAAGCCGAATTTATGAAAATCAATTGGCCCGATCTCGCGCCTTTACAGGCCATTTATACCGCCGTATGCGCGCCGTGTTTGGAGATTTTGGGATAGAAAACGAAGAAGTTTTCTATCACGCTGTTAACCGGGTGTCGCATGGCTATATTCGGACCGAGGCTGATGAACTGCAATATAATCTGCATATCATGCTGCGCTTTGATCTAGAGCGTGATCTGATGTCTGATGCATTAGAGGTCGCAGATTTAGAAGCCGCATGGAATGACCGATTTGCAGCAGATTTTGGCTATAAAGTGGATAAAGCCTCAAATGGTGTTCTGCAGGATGTACATTGGTCCGAAGGACTGTTTGGCTATTTTCCAACATACTCACTGGGTAATGTTTATGCCGGATGCCTTTTTAAAGCGCTAAAAAATGACGTACCTGATCTTGATGTACACCTTGGCTCTGGAAATCTAGAGCCAGCTGTTTCATGGCTGCAGCAGCGCCTTCAAAGACGCGGAGGGCGTTATCCGGCCGCTGAACTTATCGCGTCAGCCAGTGGGAATGCGGTTTCAGTTGAGCCGTTGCTGGAATATTTAAAAAATAAATTCTCTGATCTTTATGGTCTTGCCGCCATGTGAGTGACCTGAGCTACTCGAACCGATTTCTTCATCAGACTGCTTTCGATCCAATCCCGTGCTAGCTTTAATGCAGGGTCTTTTTTTCGGGTATAATGGTAAGAAGCCCAGATTTGATTTTGATTTTTTCCAGCAGGCTCAAAAAGCATGAGGTCGGGCTTATTATCGGCAAAGCTACAAGGCAAATAGGCCAAAAGCGGCATTGTGCGAATAAGCTGATGTGCGTTTAAAAGACTTGAAACGGTAAGTCGTAGGCTTTGATTTAAGGGGTCGATATTATTTTGTAATTTTGGACGAGGACCAATTTCGCTTTCAACATCCACCCACCCTTGTAGATTGTTTTTAAAACGCGCTGCATGATAGAACCCGCATATTTGATGCCCAATTCTAAATCTGAAAATGCGACCTTCTTCTGGTCTAGAGAAAGATAAAATAAGGTCGGTTTCGCCAAATGCCAAACTTGCGTGAGTGGACGCTAACTTCATCTCCAATTGGGGGTAGGTGATTAAAAGCTTATCTGCTTCTGGAAGCAAACAAGCTTCAATTATAGATTGTGGCGCTGTAATATGCAGCTTGTAATTTTCTTGATGGGTTGATGCATTAATTTCAGCAGCTTGAATTCGCTCGTCAATACGTCGCGCCACAGCCGAAAATTCTTGCCCCAGACTCGTTGCCATCCAATGGCAATTTTGCCGAATAAACAAGGGCTGGCCAGCTTCTTCTGTGAGCCTTTCAATGCGGCGTGAAACAGTTGCAATGTTGGTTCCAAGTGCTTTAGCCGCAGCAGTCATTGTTCGAAATTCATCAAGGGCTAAACAATATTTAAGATCATCCCAGTTTTGCATAATATCCCTTTCGCTCAATTACTCTGTTTCAATGTCTCGTTTTAATGCATTTTAGTGGGTTAGATTTAAAACACCCCATTTGGATAAAACGAGCACAAACTATAGGTAAATTGTGCAATCAGCTTTAAGTAAGGCATGCGCCCAATAAGGGTATTTTTAAGGGAAAAAGTATATCCATGATAGTGCCTTTACTGGCTCGTAATTCCATTGGGGCACTTTTGGCAAAACGAATTTATTCTTCGTCTGTGGGGTCATCCGCTTGCTCAGCTATCCATGCAACTGATACCACCTCTTCGCCTTTGCCGGTGTTGAAA
>CBFHXE010000083.1:0-9541 GCA_965659715.1 uncultured Paracoccaceae bacterium
CAGAGCGCCAGCCACTGGCGCTGGTCACGGTTAATCCGGCCTCAAAAATCGTCGCCCGGGTGCTGGCGAGTGATCCTGAGGCTCAAATAGATCAAGCCTGGATCACCGCCCGATTGCAAAAAGCGCTTGCGCTGCGCGAGCGCCTATATGACGCGCCGTTTTACCGCTTGGTACATGCCGAGGCGGATGGGTTTCCCGGGGTGATTATTGACCGCTTTGGGGATACGGCGGTCATTCAGCCCAATGCAGCTTGGGCCGAAAGCGGTCTTGAGATGCTCTGCGCCGCGCTGGTGGAGGTTACCGGCGTGAAATGCGTGTTGAAAAACGCGGCTGGACGCGCGCGCAGCCTTGAAGGGCTTGATGATAAAAATGCGATCCTATTTGGGGCTGCGCCCAAAGCGCCGGTTCCGGTTGCAATGAATGGCGCGGTCTATATGGCCGATCTGCAGGGGGGGCAGAAAACCGGACTGTTCTATGACCAGCGGCCCAACCATGAGTTTGCCGCCAAATTGGCCAGCGGCGCGCGGGTGCTGGATGTCTTTAGCCATGTGGGCGGCTTTGCATTGGCCGCATTGGCGAACGGCGCAAGCGCGGCGCTGGCGGTGGACGGCTCTGCTGCGGCGCTTGCATTAGCGCAGCAGGGCGCCGAGGCGGGCGGCGTGGCCGCGCGCTTTGACACCCGAAAAGGCGATGCTTTTGAGGTGCTTGGCGCGCTGGCTGAAAGTGGTGCGCGGTTTGATCTGGTGATCTGTGACCCGCCTGCATTTGCCGCCTCAAAGCCGGCGCTTGAAGCCGGTTTGAGAGCTTATGAAAAGCTGGCCCGGCTGGCAGCAACCTTGGTGGACAAGGGCGGCTATCTTGGGCTTTGTTCGTGCTCGCATGCGGCCGATCTGGCGCGCTTTCGCGCCGCCTCACTCCGCGGCATTGGCCGCGCAGGCCGCGCCAGTGCATTAATCCATACGGGCTTTGCCGGCCCCGATCACCCGGTGCACCCGCAACTTACGGAAAGCCACTATCTAAAAGCGCTGTTTTTCCGCCTATGAAGCTGTTGTTTGATACCTGCGTGCTTTATCCCACTGTGATGCGCGAGATGCTGCTGGGCGCGGCAGATGCGATGGGCTGGCAGCCGCTTTGGTCCACGCGCATTTTTGACGAATGGGTGCATGCAGCCGGTAAGCTGGGCCCCGAGGGCCCAATTTTTGCGCGCGGGGAAGTTGCGCTTTTGCGCGCCAAATGGCCCGAGGCAGAGATCAGTTGGGCGCCGTCTTTAGAGGCGCGGCTTTGGCTACCCGATCCGGCGGACTGCCATGTGCTGGCGGCAGCGATCGCAGGATCAGCGGATCAGATTATAACTCTGAATGCCAAAGATTTTCCCAAACATATCCTGCGTGAAGAAGGGCTTGATCGCTGTGATCCCGATGCGCTTTTGCTGCAGGCATTTGAGGCAGCGCCAGACGCGATCGCGCAGGTTTCCGATGCGATAAAAGCACGTGCTGAAAACCTGTCGGGGACGGCTTGGCAAACCCGCGCTTTTTACAAAAAAGCCCGCTTGCCCAAATTGGCGAAAGCCTTGGCGGCGGCTGAAGGCTTGTAGTGGTGCTTCAATCCCTGAGGTCAGCCAGGCAAAGCTGCCTTCGGCTAGAGTATTTTGGCAAAGAAAAAATCAGCCCAGCTGCAAACGCAAGCGGCAGAGAGGGGCGCGCGCGCCAGTGACCCGCGCGCTTTGCGCTCTTAGTGCGCCTTAGCCGCGTAAAATGCTGCGGCCGGCGTATTCGGCGCTGTCGTCGAGCTGTTCTTCGATGCGAATGAGCTGATTGTATTTTGCCAGCCGGTCCGAACGTGCCAGTGAGCCGGTTTTAATCTGGCCGCAATTGGTGGCCACCGCCAGATCGGCAATTGTGGTGTCTTCGGTTTCGCCAGAGCGGTGCGACATCACATTGGTAAAGCGGGCGCGGTGCGCCATATCGACCGCTTTGAGGGTTTCGGAAAGGGTGCCGATCTGATTGACTTTGACCAGCATCGAATTGGCGCAGCCTTCGGCGATGCCGCGGGCCAGCCGTTCGGGGTTGGTGACAAAAAGATCATCGCCAACCAGCTGAACTTTATCGCCGAGCTCGCGGGTGAGCATGGCCCAGCCGTCCCAGTCATCCTCGGCCATGCCGTCTTCGATTGACAGAATGGGATAATCACGGCTGAGGTCGGCCAGATAGGCCACGTTTTGTTCAGAGCTGAGCGAAATGCCTTCGCCGCTAAGCTCATATGCACCATTTCGGTAATATTCGGTGGCGGCGCAATCAAGCGCCAGATAGATATCCTGGCCCGGTGTATAGCCTGCTTTTTCAATGGATTTTAGAATGAAATCAAGGGCATCACGCGTTGAGCTAAGGTTGGGTGCAAAGCCGCCTTCATCGCCAATGCCCGTGGAAAGCCCGGCCTCGGACAGCTGTTTTTTCAAGGTATGAAAAACCTCGGATCCCATGCGCACCGCGTCGTGGATGTTTTCCGCCGCGACCGGCATAATCATAAATTCCTGAATATCGATTGGGTTATCCGCGTGTTCACCGCCATTGATGATATTCATCATCGGCACGGGCAAAATCCGCGCGGCGGTGCCGCCCACATAGCGGTAAAGCGGCATCGCGCTTGCGTCTGCGGCAGCTTTTGCCACCGCCAAAGACACACCCAAGATCGCGTTTGCCCCGAGCCGCGATTTGTTGGGTGTTCCATCCAGTGCAATCATCGCCGCATCAATGGTCTGTTGTTCGCTGGCATCAAAGCCCACCAGCGTTTCGGCAATTTCACCGTTGACGGCGGCCACTGCGGATAGCACACCTTTGCCCATATAGCGGGTTTTATCCCCGTCGCGCTTTTCCACCGCTTCATGCGCGCCGGTCGATGCCCCCGAAGGCACAGCTGCGCTGCCCATGGTGCCATCTTCGAGTGTGACGTCCACTTCCACTGTTGGGTTGCCCCGGCTGTCAAGAATTTCGCGTGCAAAAATATCGTCTATAATGCTCATATTGGGTCCTTTGTTGCGCCGGCAGTTGATGTGATGGTTTGGCGCTTCATAAGCAATCAGCGCGCAAATGGCCAGAGCTTTCCGGACTGCAGCGATAGCGGTAACTGGGATGGGGTGACGTTGCTTTAGGTGGTTTGAGCGGGCGGTTCGCGGCGCAGGTTTTCACGCCAAAAGGTATAGAGCCCTGAGCCGATGATAATTGCGGCCCCAGTGAGAGTTTGCCAGTCTGGATATTCATTCAATACCGTCACGGCTATAAGCAGCGCAAAAAGCAAACGCGAATAGCGAAACGGGGCGATCACCGCAACATCGCCCACGCGGGTGGCCAAAACAATGAAAAAATATGCAATGCCCCCAACTAAAATGCTGGCGATGATAAGTGGCCAGTGAGCGGGTTCTGGCCAGATCAAAGGATCAAAGAACGGCAGTGCAATTCCACCGGCTATAATGCCGGCAAAAAATGCATAGGCGGTTACGGTGGAAGAGGAAAGCTCAGCTGGGATCAGCCGCGATGATAAATCGCGACATGCGAGGAAAAGTACGCCGATGACGGCCAGAATGGAACCAGGGTGGAACCCCTCCATGCCGGGTCGCACCACCATCAGCACACCAATAAAGCCAATGATAATGGCGCTCCAACGTCGCCAGCCGACCTGCTCTTTTAGAAATAATGCAGCACCCATTGTGACCAAAATCGGCGCCGCCTGTAAGATCGAGGTGGCCGTGGTAAGCGGGATTAAGGCCAAAGCCGGCAGGAAGAACAGAGGGGCGAAGATATCTGCAACAAAGCGGATGGCAAAGGGCTTGTTGCGCATATGGGGGCTAACCATCGGTTTGCGGCGGACAAGTGCCACAGCAGAAAATAGCAAAAATCCCCCAAGCCCGATAAGAATTAGCAGCTCTGAAACTGGAATGTCACGGGCAAGAATTTTCAAAAGTGCATCTTCAACCGCGAAACCGGCCATGGCAATAAGCATGAAAATGATGCCGCGTAAGTTGTCCATAAATGCATAGTCTCGATTGTGAAATAATACGCAAGGCTTAAAAAAATATGCCGTGCACCCTTGATCTGCGCCGCCCTATTCAGCGCAAGGGAGAGGTTACGCGCTGGCTCCTAAGCCAGCGCACTGCGATCTAGATCGGGTATTCGGAGAATTTAGTGTCAACCGCTTCAATCACTTGTTCCATTGCGCCTACTGTTTCAGCAATCTTCAAAATTGTCGGGCAATCGGCGAAGGGTGCGCCGCCGCAAGCATCGCGTAAAATCCCAAAGCCGCCACAATCCTGAACTGAGCGGACGCAGGTATATAAAAAGATATCTGCATAAGAACACGCATCGCCGGTTAAAAATGGTCCTGCATTATGAGCCGTCAGATGCCGCTCTAAAAACCCGAGCCGGTTTTTATGCAACGTTGTCAGGTTGGCAATACCGGTTTCTTTGCCGCCCTCGGCCAAAGTGTCGGTGAGACGCAGATTTCGCCAGAACGCATCGCTGTGGCCGGTGATGATGTCGTGAAATGGTGACAGGACAAATGAATAATAATCTTGCGCCCAGCCCCAGTACATCGCCACGCGCGCAGCCTCTTCAGGGGATTTAGGGGTCAAAGGTCCGGGATATTTAGTCACCAGATATTGAACGATTGCCATCGACTCGTTCAACTCTAGCCCGTTGGAATGATCTTTCATCCAGGGGATCGTGCCAAAGGGCGCATCTTTGTCCTTGTTAAAATCGCCGGCTTTGGGCGCAGGGTAATTGGCCTTAATACCGTGCATAGCGCAGATAATGTTAATTTGTTCTCCGCGGCCAATCACAGGCAGATAGGCAATATCAACTTCAGTCATTTTAACTCCTTACAATATAAACAGAATGGCTAGATTACAGATTGATTAAAGTCTTTTAAGTCTGACGTTTCAACTGCGAAAGTCATCTAGGCCTTGGATTTGATAGGCACGCCGTAAAGTTCAAGCTTATGGCCTTTCAATTGATAGCCCAGCTTTGCGGCAATTTTTTCTTGCAAAGCTTCGATGTCGGGATCAACAAATTCGATCACTTCTCCGCTATTTAGATCGATCAGATGGTCGTGGTGATCGCGTTCGGCATCTTCGTAGCGCGCGCGCCCATCTCCGAACTCAACACGTTCAAGGATACCGGCTTCTTCAAAAAGTTTAACCGTGCGGTACACCGTTGCGATTGATATTGCCGAATCCAGCGCTGATGCCCGGGCGTAAAGCTCTTCGACATCGGGGTGATCATCCGCGTCTTCAAGCACGCCAGCTATGATCCGCCTCTGGCCAGTCATACGCAAACCTTTGGTTTCGCAGCGTTCAATTATGGTTTCCGGCATTGGCTGTCCTTAAGCGCATTTGCAGAGCATCGTTTAAATTAATTCCTTTACGGTGCAAAGGGCTGAATTCGCCGCAATGCAGAAAAATCATTGACTTTCTAGTGCAAAACCTTCACTGCGCTGTCTAAGCGTTAATTCCTGCCGCGTGAGCAGTCAACAGGCCGGTGGGCAAGACCCGCCTTTATAAGAGCCGTATATGAGTTATCGCAGCGTTCCCAAAATCACGCGTGGGCACACACGCATGGCACTTGATCGGGTATTTGACCTGCTCAGGCGACGTCATGTGCCCAATCGGCCTGACTGCCTTTGTTGGTAGGCGGGCAAATGAATATGCGTCAAGCCTATGGCATTGACGTCGAAAGGACGACATTGAATTTATTCCAAGAAATGGGTTTGCCCGAAAAACTTGTGGCGCGCGTAGCTGCATTGGGAATTACCGAACCCACACCCATTCAGACCCATGCCATTCCACCGGTTCTGGACGGCAAAGATGTGATGGGTCTGGCACAAACCGGAACTGGTAAAACTGCCGCATTTGGTCTGCCATTGGTGAGCAAATTACTTGCTACCGGCAAAAAGCCTGCGCCCAAAACCGTGCGCGGTTTGATTTTGGCGCCAACCCGCGAGTTGGCCAAGCAAATCAGCGACAATCTAAGCAATTTTGTGGAAAATACGCCGCTAAAAATCGGCTTGGTTGTGGGCGGAGCATCCATCAACCCGCAAATAAAACGACTTGCGCGGGGCACGGATATTCTGGTTGCAACACCGGGGCGACTGATTGATTTGCTTGATCGCCGCGCGCTCACGCTGGAAGCCACTACTTTTTTGGTGCTGGATGAGGCGGATCAAATGCTTGATCTGGGCTTTATACATAGTTTGCGTAAAATCGCTTCCTTGCTGCCGCCAGAGCGGCAAACCATGCTGTTTTCCGCCACCATGCCAAAGCAAATGAACGAACTATCAGCCAGCTATCTGCAAAATCCGGTACGGGTCGAAGTCTCCCCGCCGGGCAAAGCTGCGGATAAAATTAGCCAGTCTATTCATTTCATTGCAAAATCGGAAAAACCGGCTTTGCTGATTGAATTGATCGACAAACACCGTGATCAGTTGGCCTTGGTCTTTTCCCGCACCAAACACGGTGCTGAAAAGCTGAAAAAGACTTTGGAAAAAGCCGGGTTTGCGGCAGACTCCGTACATGGCAATAAATCACAAGGCCAGCGGGATCGCGCCTTGCGATCTTTCAAGTCTGGGCAGACGAAGATTTTGGTTGCAACAGATGTTGCAGCACGCGGTTTGGATATTCCAGATGTGCGATTTGTGTATAATTTTGACCTGCCAAATGTGCCTGAAAATTATGTCCACCGTATCGGCCGCACGGCGCGGGCCGGCGCATCTGGCGCAGCGGTGGCCTTTTGCGCACCCGATGAGATGGGCGAGTTAAAAGCAATCCATAAAACCATGGGAATTTCGATCCCCGTGGCCTCGGGCCGTCCTTGGGAAGACATGGACAGCAACGGCCAGGGCAAGCCGAAACGCAAATCGCGGGGGGCGGGAAGACGTGGGCCAAATCGGTCAAAAGAACATGCAGGCAGCGGCGGACAAGGCCCCACCGGTGCCCAAAAAGCCAGGCATCGGCGCAAGGCAAAAGCCGCGCGTTCGGCAGCCTAAAGGCCAAGTTTGCGGCGGCGCGCATCTTTGGCGCCGCCGACAAAAAGGACATATTGATTTACATAAGATCCGGCTCGCGGCCAAGCCGGTTGGCCAATCTGGATACCTTAAGTCCCTGGACAATAATTGAAAACACCACCACCACATAGGTGGCTGTAAGGATCAATGGCTTCCATTCGCTGTCTGGCAGCGAAAGCGCCAGTGCCACCGATATACCGCCCTTAAGCCCGCCCCATGTCATAATTGGAATGATGCCGCGTGAAAATTGGCGAAACGGGCGAAGCGCCAAAACCGGCACTGCAACCGCAGCCAATCGGGCCACCAGCGCAAGCCCAATGGCAAAGCTTGAGGTCAGCAAAATCGAGCCGTCAAAGGCAATGGCAAAAACCTCAAAGCCGATCATTAAAAACAAAACCGCATTTAAGATTTCGTCAATCAGGCTCCAAAAGGCATCAACATAGTGGCGGGTTTCTGCGCTCATCCCGTGCTTGCTGCCAATATCGCCGATCAGCAACCCGGCGCAAACCGCCATGATCGGCGCCGAGACATGAAGCCAGACCGACAGTTGATAGCCGCCAAATGCCAGAGCGAGGGTTAGCAGCACCTCTAGCGCATAATCGTCAATTTGGCGTATCACCCGAAATACGGCCCATCCCAGTACCAGACCGAGTATGGCGCCGCCGAAGGCCTCTTGGATAAACAGACGCATCGCTGCAGAAAGCCCGCTGCCATGATGATCGCCAGTTGGAAAGGCAAGTCCGACAAGCACCAGGAATACAACATATCCAACGCCATCGTTAAACAATGACTCGCCTGCGATTTTGGTTTCCAATGATTTTTTTAAATTAGCTTCACGCAAAACGCCAAAAACTGCCACTGGATCCGTTGGGGAAATTAAGGCCCCAAAGACCAATGCAATCATTATGGGAATGCCGGTCATCCATGCAATTCCAAGCCCGAAAATAAGCGTTGATACTCCAACCCCTATTGTGGCCATAAGAAGGACCAAGCTCCACTCGTTGCGCAGGTCCGATAATTTGACATGCAGCGCGCCGGCAACCAGCAAAAGCCCCAGCATGCCTTCGAGCAGGGCTTTTGAAAAATCAATTTCCGAAATAGTTGTGCGGATGCTTTCCGCAATCCCAAGATCCGGCAGCAGTATGTCTACCTCCATGGTGCCCAAGGATACCAAAAGTGAAACAACTAAAATGCCAATCGCACTTGGTAGCTTGAAAATCTGATAGTTAACGGCCTCGAATATGGCGGCGAAAACGAGTAAAAGGGATGTGATTTGTAAAATATCCATGCGCTATCTCTTGGTTCTATCTGGTTAGCATAGCACAAAGTGGAAATGCCTTAGATAATTTTCATTCAAGCTGGTTTGGCTTGACGCGGCCGAAAGATTGTTTTTGTGTTCTGCTATGTCGGATAAACGCTCTATTGATGCCCAAGGCGCTGTGATGCTGATCGGGTTTTCCCTGTTGCTGGCCTTTAATCAAGTGGTGATTAAAGTTGCCAACGGGGGATTTCAGCCCGTATACCTTGCGGCGCTGCGCTCGCTTGGGGCGGTTTTTGTCTTGGCTCTCTGGATGCGCTGGTGCGGCAGGCCGATGTTGCCTGCACGGGAAAATCTATGGCCAAGTGTGCTTTTGGGGGCGCTGTTTTCAGCCGAATTTATATTTTTGTTTCTGGCTTTGGACCTGACCACTGTTTCGCGGGTAAGTATTTTATTTTACTCCATGCCGATCTGGCTGGCGGTGGCGGCGCATTTTTTGCTGCCCAATGAAAAGCTGAGCGGGCTGCGTGTGGCAGGGCTTGTTTTGGCGATCAGCGGCGTTGCCTGGGCGGTTTTTGATCGCAGTGAGCTGCGCGAGCCCAGTTTTTGGGGCGATATTTTGGCGCTAAGCGCCGCGGTGACCTGGGCCGGAATTGCGCTCTGCGTGCGGATGACGGGGCTTGCGCGCGAGCGGCCCGAGACGCAGTTGTTTGTGCAGCTTGCCGTGTCTTTGCCGCTGCTGTTCGGAGCATCGCTGTTTTTCGGTGATTTGATGCGTGATCCGATGCCGATCCATTGGGCCGGATTGGCGTTTCAATCGGTTGTGGTGGCCTGTTTTGGCTTTTTGTTCTGGTTTTGGCTAGTGAGCGTTTACAAAGCCTCGGGCGTGGCCTCGTTTAGTTTTCTTTCGCCGGTCTTTAGTGTGGCCTTGGGCTGGGTTTTGTTGGGTGAGCAGATCGGCAGCAGCATTATTGGTGGCCTAATTCTTGTGGCGGCGGGGCTTATGTTGATTAACAGGAAATAAGTTTTACGGCCCAAGCGTGGTTTTCAATCGGTAAATCTTGGATTTTTTGAGTATTTTAACAAAGAAAAAGGTATTAAGGTGGCACATTTTCCGGAAGTTTATTTTCTGCGCCATCGGCAGACAGAGTGGAATTTTGAAGGCCGGTTTCAGGGTCAAAAGGACAGTTCCCTGACCGAGCTTGGGCGCAGGCAGGCAGAAGATCAGGGACA
>CBFHXE010000084.1:0-9449 GCA_965659715.1 uncultured Paracoccaceae bacterium
CCGCCGCAGCTGGCGCGGCCGCTGCGGCAACGGCCTGAGCCACGTCGCCTTTCATCACCCGTCCGTCACGGCCGGTTCCGGTCACCGCATCGCGGCCAATGCCGGCTTCGGCCATGGCTTTTTTGGCAGAGGGGGCATCTTCTACATCTGCAGACGCTGCAGCTTTGGCCTTTGGCTCACCCGTGGCGGCGGCCGGAGCTGGGGCAGCGGCGCTGCCGCTGGCCGCGAGCACGGCAAGTTTGGCATTGGCGGCCACGGTGCTGCCTTCGATGGCAAGAATTTCGCTTAGAACACCGCCAGAAGGGGCGGGCACTTCAACACTGACCTTATCGGTTTCAAGTTCGCAGAGCATTTCATCTTGGGCAACAGCATCGCCAACGGCCTTGAACCATGTGGTGACGGTTGCCTCGGTGACGCTTTCGCCCAAGGTCGGCACCAGAACATCAAGGCTGCCGGTTGAGGCTGGCGGCTGTTCATTTGCGGGGGCTTCGGCGGCAGATGCGGCCGGTTTTGACGCTGCTGGTGCGGCGCTTGCGCCATCGCTGATCACAGCAAGCAAGGCATCGACCCCCACAGTGCTGCCTTCGGCGGCGATAATTTCGGCCAGTGTGCCCGCCACCGAGCTGGGAACTTCGACGGTGACTTTATCGGTTTCAAGCTCGCAGAGCATTTCATCCACGGCAACGCTGTCGCCCGGGGCTTTGAACCAGGTGGCGATTGTGGCTTCGGTGACGGATTCGCCAAGGGTTGGAACACGAATTTCGGTTGTCATCAGCTTATTTTCCTTTAAGGCTCAGCGCGTCATTGATCAGCGCTTCTTGTTGGGCTTTGTGCTGGGCGGCTAGGCCGGTGGCAGTGGAAGCGCTGGCGGCGCGGCCGACATAGACCGGTCGGCTGTGTTTGGCCTTCATCCGGCTCAGGACCCATTCCAAATTTGGCTCCATAAAGGTCCAGGCCCCCTGATTTTTTGGCTCTTCCTGACACCAGATCATTTCGGCTTGAGAAAAGCGTTCAAGTTCTTTGAGGGCCGAGATCGCCGGGAATGGGTAGTATTGTTCAAAGCGCATCAAATAAATATCGTCGATGCCGCGTGCATCGCGCTCTTCAAGTAGGTCATAATAGACTTTGCCCGCACACATCACTACGCGTTTGATTTTTTTGTCATCCACCAGCTGGGTTGTTGAGCTGCCTTTTTGCGCATCATCCCAAAGCACCCGGTGAAACGAGGACCCGTTGGTAAAATCATCTGTGTTTGAGATCGCCTTTTTATGCCGCAAAAGCGATTTGGGGGTCATCAAAATCAGCGGTTTTCGGAAATTGCGGTGCATTTGGCGGCGCAGGATATGAAAGTAATTCGCCGGGGTGGTGCAATTTGCCACGATCCAATTGTCTTGGCCGCACATTTGCAGAAAACGCTCGAGACGGGCCGAGCTATGCTCGGGCCCTTGGCCCTCGTAGCCATGCGGCAACAATACCACCAGACCCGACATACGCAGCCATTTGCTTTCGCCTGAGCTGATAAACTGATCAAACATGATCTGCGCGCCGTTGGCAAAATCACCAAATTGCGCTTCCCACAGGGTAAGAGCATTGGGTTCGGCGAGCGAATAGCCATATTCAAAGCCCAACACCGCATATTCCGACAGCATCGAGTCGATCACCTCATACTGCTCTTGTCCTTCGCGGATCGTATTAAGCGGATAATGGCGTTCTTCGGTCTGTTGGTTGATCAGACCCGAATGGCGTTGGCTAAAGGTGCCGCGGGTGCTGTCCTGACCAGACAGCCGCACCGGATACCCTTCGGTGAGCAGCGAGCCAAAGGCCAGCGCTTCGCCGGTGGCCCAGTCAAATCCGGCCCCTTCGGTAAACATTTTCTGCCGCGCCCCGAGCAGTCGCGTGATGGTTTTATGCAGCGGAAAGCCCTCTGGAACCCGGGTCAGCGCAGTGCCAATTTCAGCCATAAGATCGGTTGAGATCGAGGTTTTACCGCGCTGATAATCTTCGCCGCGTTTATCAAGATGCGACCAACGGCCATCAAGCCAGTCAGCTTTGTTGGGTTTGTAATCTTTACCAGCCTCAAATTCATCGTTCATGCGCGCCTGAAACGAGGCTTTCATATCCTCAATTTCACCCTCAGGGATCAGCCCGTCTTTGACCAGCCGTTCGGTATAAAGCGAAAGCGTGGTTTTTTGCCGTTTGATTTTGTTGTACATAATCGGGTTGGTGAACATCGGCTCATCGCCTTCGTTATGTCCAAACCGCCGATAGCAGAATATATCGATGACCACATCTTTGTGGAATTTCTGGCGAAACTCGGTGGCGACTTTGGCCGCATGCACAACCGCTTCGGGGTCGTCGCCGTTGACATGGAAAATCGGCGCTTCCACCATCAGAGCAATATCGGTGGGATAGGGCGAGGACCGGCTAAAATGCGGCGCCGTAGTAAACCCGATTTGATTGTTGACAACCACATGCATGGTGCCGCCGGTGCGGTGGCCAAGCAACCCAGAAAGCCCAAAACATTCGGCCACAACGCCTTGTCCGGCAAAGGCGGCGTCCCCATGCAGCAAAAGCGGCATGACCTGTGTGCGATCTTTATCGCCGCGCTGCTCTTGCTTGGCGCGCACTTTGCCAATAACCACGGGGTTCACCGCTTCTAGGTGACTGGGGTTGGCGGTCAGCGATAGATGCACGGTGTTTTTGTCAAACACCCGATCGGACGAGGCCCCAAGGTGATATTTTACATCGCCCGAACCGTCGACATCCTCGGGTTTAAACGACCCGCCCTGAAATTCATTAAAGATGGCGCGGTAAGGTTTTTGCATCACATTGGCAAGCACCGACAGGCGGCCGCGATGCGGCATTCCAATGATGATCTCTTGGACCCCCAATGCGCCGCCACGTTTGATAATCTGCTCTAGTGCCGGAATAAGGCTTTCGCCGCCATCAAGGCCAAAGCGTTTGGTGCCCATGTATTTGACATGGAGAAATTTCTCAAAACCTTCCGCCTCGACCATTTTATTGAGGATGGCTTTGCGGCCTTCACGGGTAAAGGTGATTTCCTTGTCAAAGCCTTCGATGCGCTCTTTCAGCCAGGCCGATTGCTCTGGGTCGGATATATGCATGTATTGCAGGGCAAAGGTGCCGCAATAGGTGCGTTTGACGATCTCAATAATCTGCCGCATCGAGGCGATTTGCAAACCCAGCACATTGTCGATGAAAATTGGCCGGTCCATATCGGCTTCGGAAAATCCATAGGTTTGCGGATCAAGCTCGGGATGTTTGGTTTTTTCACGCATGCCCAGCGGGTCAAGATCGGCGGCCAGATGGCCACGAATGCGGTAGGCGCGAATAATCATCAAGGCGCGAATACTGTCCAGAACCGCCCGCTTTATGGCATCATCGCTGACTTCTGCGCCCGTTTCGGCCGCTTTGTCCGCAATCTTTTTCTCAGCCCCCTGTGCATCGGCAGGCGCGGGCCACATGCCATCTAAGGCGGCGGTCAACTCGTCATCGGGCTGCGGCGGCCAGTCGCTGCGGGCCCATGAAGGGCCCTGGGCCTCTTTTTTGACATCCAGTTCTGCATCGCCAAGGGACGCAAAAAACTCAACCCAAGCCGCATCTACTGCTGCAGGGTCGTTGGCATATTGCGCATAAAGCTGCTCAAGATATTCAGCGTTATGGCCCTGCATAAAGCTAGAGGCATGAAACTGCGCATTTGGGGATTGATCAGTCATTGGAACGCTCCAACCTGAGTTTCGTATGGGATTGAGTGGGTTAAAAATAGCTTCTGATTTAACGCCAAAAGGGAACGGCCGGGGGCCATAGCAGTTGAAGCCAACACCCGCATCAAAGGGCCGGTGCTTGTCTGACCCAGTGCTATGGCAGTCCCCCGCATTTACCCGATTGCCTCTAAGACAGCCTCACCCAAAGTGGCCGGGCTATCTGCTACTACAATACCGGCACTGCGCATGGCTTCGATCTTATCATCGGCGCCGCCTTTGCCGCCTGCAACGATAGCGCCAGCATGGCCCATGCGTCGGCCCGTAGGCGCGGTGCGGCCGGCAATAAAGCCTGCAACGGGTTTGCTGCGGCCTTTTTTGGCTTCATCCTTGATGAATTGTGCAGCTTCCTCTTCGGCGCTGCCGCCAATTTCACCGATCATGATGATCGACTGGGTTTCCTCATCGGCCAAGAACCATTCCAGCACATCAATATGTTCGGTGCCTTTGATCGGATCGCCGCCAATGCCGACGCAGGTGGACTGACCAAGACCCACATCAGAGGTTTGCTTCACAGCTTCATAAGTTAATGTGCCCGAGCGGGACACAACCCCGACCGAGCCGCGCTGGTGAATATGACCGGGCATAATGCCGATTTTACAGGCATCTGGTGTGATCACACCAGGGCAGTTTGGCCCGACCAAAATCGAGCTGCTGGTTTCCAGCGCCCGTTTGACCTTCATCATATCCAGCACCGGAATGCCTTCTGTGATGGCCACAATCAGCTCCATTTCGGCATCAATGGCTTCCAAGATACCATCGGCCGCGAAGGGCGGCGGCACATAGATCACCGTGGCATTGGCGCCGGTGACATGCTTTGCTTCATGCACCGAGTTGAACGCTGGCAGATCAAGATGGCTTTGACCACCTTTGCCGGGGGTTACACCGCCCACCATTTGAGTGCCATAGGCAATGGCTTGCTCTGAATGGAATGTGCCTTGCGAGCCGGTAAATCCCTGACAAATTACTTTGGTATTTGCATCAATTAAAACTGCCATGGTTTCACCCCTTCACCGCTTTGACGATTTTCTCTGCGCCGTCTTTGAGATTATCGGCGGCGATGACATCAAGACCTGAGGTGTTGATGATCTCTTTTCCCTTTTCCACGTTGGTGCCTTCGAGCCGCACCACAAGCGGCACTTTTAGTCCAACCTCTTTCACAGCGACCACAACGCCCTCGGCAATCACATCGCAGCGCATGATGCCGCCAAAGATATTGACCAATATGCCCTTCACATTGGGATCAGAGGTGATGATTTTAAACGCTTCGGTGACCTTTTCTTTGGTCGCGCCGCCGCCTACATCCAGAAAGTTGGCCGGTTCGGCGCCATAAAGCTTGATGATATCCATGGTCGCCATGGCAAGGCCGGCACCGTTCACCATACAGCCAATCTCACCATCCAGAGCGATGTAATTGAGGTCGTATTTAGAAGCCTCAAGCTCTTTGGGGTCTTCTTCGGTGGTGTCGCGCAACTCGCCGATATCCGCATGCCGGTAGACTGCGTTGCTGTCAAAGCCCATTTTCGCGTCAAGACATTTTAGATCGCCGCCATCGGTCACAATCAAAGGATTGATTTCAAGCATTTCCATGTCTTTATCGGTGAACATCTTGTAAAGCGTACCCATCAGGCCAACGCATTGTTTGACCTGTTTGCCGCTAAGCCCCAACATGAAGGCGATGCGGCGACCATGATAGGCCTGATAGCCAGTTGCCGGATCCACCGCGAACGATAGGATTTTTTCCGGTGTTTCTGCGGCCACTTCTTCGATGTCCATACCGCCCTCGGTAGAGCAGACGAAAGAAATCCGGCTGGTTTGCCGGTCGACCAGCAATGCCAGATAAAGCTCGCTTTCAATGCCGGCGCCATCCTCGATATAAATGCGGTTGACCTGTTTCCCCAATGGGCCGGTTTGATGGGTGACCAATGTCCGCCCAAGCATTTTTTTGGCTTCTTCGGCGGCTTCGGTGGCTGACTTTGCCAATCTGACTCCACCTTTTTCGCCGGCATCGGCTTCTTTGAAGCTGCCTTTGCCGCGCCCGCCTGCATGGATTTGCGCTTTGACCACCCAAAGCGGCCCGTCCATTTCACCTGCGGCGGTTTTGGCATCCTCTGCCTTTAGCACAACGCGGCCATCAGAAACCGGCGCCCCGTAAGAGCGCAGCAATGCTTTTGCCTGATACTCATGGATGTTCATGAAGTCTGTCCCATTTGATTTCGTTGGACAGATTTATGCGCTTCTGCGTTGGAAATATAAGTTAAATTTGCCAGAAAGAGGACAATATGATTGATTTAGTAAGTTTTGTGATCACACCCATAAAACTGTGATCACAAAAACTATCTACAAGGTTATAACTGCTCTTGCTGGGCTCTGGGCCCAGCTATAAGAGTCGTTACGTTTTAGCCCAAACTGGCATCGATGCCTTTACAGGCGTCCACCAAACCTTTGACAGCCTCAACCGATTTATCAAACATCGCCTGTTCGTCTTTAGTCAGTTTGATATCGACAATTTTCTCGATCCCGCCGGCTCCGATAATGGTTGGCACGCCAACATACATATCTTTCAGGCCAAATTCGCCTTTGCAGCGCGCCGCGCAGGGCAGCAGGCGCTTTTGATCTTTAAGATAGGCTTCGGCCATTTCGATCGCCGAGGTTGCAGGGGCATAGTAAGCTGATCCTGTTTTCAACAGCCCTACGATTTCGGCGCCGCCGTCGCGGGTGCGTTGAATGATTGCATCCAGTTTTTCCTGCGTGGTCCACCCCATGTCCACCAAATCGGGCAGCGGAATGCCGGCCACGGTAGAATAACGCGCCAGCGGCACCATTGTGTCGCCATGACCGCCCAGCACAAAGGCGGTGACATCTTTCATCGACACCTCAAATTCTAGGCTGAGGAAGTGCCGAAAGCGGGCGCTGTCTAGCACCCCGGCCATGCCGCAAACCTTGTTATGGGGCAGACCGGAAAATTCGCGCAGCGCCCAGACCATGGCATCCAGCGGGTTGGTGATACAGATCACAAAGGCATCGGGTGCGTGATCGCGGATGCCTTCACCCACGGATTTCATCACTTTGAGGTTAATGCCCAGCAGATCATCGCGGCTCATTCCCGGCTTGCGTGCAACGCCTGCGGTGACGATGCAGACATCTGCTCCGGCAATATCGGCATAGGATTGCGTACCTTTGAGATTTGCGTCGAAACCTTCCGCTGGTCCGGACTCCGCAATATCAAGCGCTTTGCCCTGGGGTATGCCCTCGGCAATATCGAACAAGACCACATCGCCCAGTTCCTTGATTGCTGCAAGATGGGCAAGCGTGCCGCCAATCTGTCCAGCGCCGATCAGCGCAATTTTTGCTCTGGCCATGGAATATCTCTCCGCTCCGTTAATAAACTGCGCCATGGCCTAGTCTTTTCCGGCGGGTTAGGCAAGGGTGCTGCGCTGCGGCAAACTCTTGGTGGGTCCAAAGGCATTGCAAAGATCAGGCTTAAAATCTAACACAGCAGTTGGAATTGACAGGTTGGACCGACCCATTGCCAGATATGGTTTTTTTTATCATTGCTGCGGCTGCAGTTGTTTTTGCAGGGATTTCCAAAGGGGGATTCGGGTCTGGCGCGGCCTTTGCAGCGGCCGCGATTCTTGCGACTATTATTGATCCGGGCGAAGCAATCGGGATCATGCTGCCGTTGCTCATGTTAATGGATATCACCAGTTTGCGCCCCTATTGGCGGCAATGGCTGCCGCGCGAATCGCTTTATTTAATTTTGGGCGGATTGCCCGGAGTGGCGCTGGGCGCGTGGTTTTATACTTTGGCAAATGCAGATGTGCTTCGGTTGTTGATCGGGGTGATTAGCGTGTTTTTTGTTATCTGGCAGATGGCCAACAGCCGCGGTTTGATCAAAGCGGGTTTGAAAAAACTGCCTGCATGGGCCGGGTTTTTGTCTGGCGCGGCCGCTGGTTTTACCAGTTTTGTAAGCCACGCAGGTGGACCGCCAGCTGCGGTTTATTTGCTGTCCCTAAGGCCCACAAAGACAGAATACCAAGCCACGACGGTAATTGTTTTCTGGGCCATAAATATCGCCAAAGCAATACCCTATACATTTCTGGGGCTGTTCACGCTGGAAAGCCTAAAGCTTGACCTGATGTTGGCGCCTTTTGCTGTCCTAGGTGTCTGGATCGGGGTCAAAGGCCATCGGATTATTCCTGAAAACCTGTTTTTTGGCCTGACCTATCTGCTTTTGATGGCCACTGGACTGCGGCTAATCTGGGTGGCTTTGATCTAAATTTCTGCAACGCAGCAAAAACAGGGTTCAAATGCCAGTCTGCAAACGGCCTGCCTTTTGCAAAATGTACAGTTTGAAGTGGACCACTGTAATATATGGGCCGCAAATATCCATCGGGTAAGGGCCAAGGGTCGCGCGTGAAAGAGGCTATCGCCTTAGCTGTCCGTTTCAAACCCTCGTTTTATAATTTTGGTGAAGGCTTCAATCAACTACTTCGGTAAGAATAAAAAGTCATATTTAGCTAGTTGCACGTGTTCTTTATAGTTGTTTGCTTCTAGTATGGCCCGTGTTGCATTCATATTTTCCTCTCCGTGCGCAAGCTCTACCCAAATTGGGGGGCGGTCTTTTGAAAGCACCCGCTCTGCGCCGCAAAGCACCGATGCCTCATAGCCCTCGACATCCAGCTTTAGAAATCCAACTGCGCCATAGGTGGCAGTCAAGGCATCCAAGGTCATCATTTCAAACTGGCCTTCATCACTGGCTTTCAACATTGTGGCCCCGTGATTCCTAGCATTAAAATGTTCGACCTCTCCGCGGCCCAAATTTTTGCCTAGCATGACATTGAAGGTATTATTCGTTGGCAACTTGTTGAGTTCAAGGTTGCGTTGAAGCGTATCAAAAACATGGGGTTGCGGTTCACAGGACACAACTGTCTGTGCGCCAAGGACGCGTCCAAAATACACTGAGTGGTTACCGATGTTTGCCCCGATATCACAGACCACTGTATCGCGACCAATCAAGCCCATTTTAGCGATCTGCAAGAGCAATGCAGCCTCGAAGAAGCAACTTGTCTGAAGGATGACTTTTTGAATGTAGTCGTCCTGCGCATCTGGCAGCGATAAGTGGATGGTCTGTCCATTGAAGTTAAAGCGGAACACGTTTTTTTCTAAAAGAGTAGCGACCCGCTGCCTGTACAGGATCTCCCTCAAAAGGCGTGTCACTTCATCCATTTGTTTTGAAATATCGGTGTCCATCGATTTCCTCGAAAAAAAATTATAGGAAAAGTCTTGTTTGAATTTGGTAAGTGAGCCAATCAAATAACAGCTTTTGAATTTAGTATCCGCACAGATTTCTTGCACTATTTTCCGCATCGCAGCAAGAATGCTCTTGAATTTTTCGTAAAAAAATGTGCCATAAAGCGAAATAATATTTCGAAAGGCGCTAAATGTTCCAAGATATTTGTCCCTACCGATCGGTCCTTTACATACCCGCGTCAAAAGAGCGGGTACTTGAGAAAGCCAAATCACTGCCCGCTGATGCTTTGATCTTTGATCTTGAAGATGCCGTGACGCCGGATGCCAAAGACGCCGCCCGCGCGTTGCTTGCGCAGCAACTGCCTCAGGGTGGATATGGCAAGCGGTTAAAACTTTTGCGCGTGAATGGGTTGG
>CBFHXE010000085.1:0-8395 GCA_965659715.1 uncultured Paracoccaceae bacterium
ATACGTTCTCGACCTGTGCGATTTCTGAGAACGATTTGCCATCAATAACCATCGCCAACCAGCGGCGCCCCTTTACAATGTTCTGCACCAGCGCTTCGTCGATCTCCGGTGGGGGATCACCAAGATGCAGTTTCAGCTCGACACCCCTCCTGCGCATCTGGAATGGAGTTTCGATTGTCAGCCCCGATGCATTGATATGCCCCGGCAGGCAGTCCAGCCACTTTGCTAGAACCGGAGTATCCAGCTGAACGCGCATTGCGCCCGGACGCAGACCCAGTATGATGAATACATCTGGCATAAATTCATGCGCATATGTGCGAATAGCGGCCGTATAGTCGTATGGTTCAACAACTTGACGCCCAAACGTGTAGTTAAACAACGCGCTGGTATCTTTGGACTTGGGATACCAAATTGCATCGCGGCCATCAATTAGCGGAATTATTGGTTGTTTAAACAAATTTTCTGACAGCGACTCAAAGCTTAGTTTGGAAACAAGGTTTTGCAAATGGGTCTTCAACCATTTTGGGGGATTACATGGTTAAAATTGGGTTCAAACTTATTTAGAACTATTTTCAATAAACTTTGCTAGCATCACTCGTTGGATTTTACCCGAGGGTCCTTTGGGCAATTCTTCAAGCACAAAAACTTGATCTGGAGCTTTAAATTCGCCCAATCTTTTCACGCATTCTTCAATCAAATTCTCTACAGAGACCTTTGAACCATCTCGTAGTTTTACAGCTGCATGCACCCGTTCGCCATAGGTTTCGCAAGGAACAGAAAAAGCTGCTGCTTCTATAACGTCCGGGTTTGCATATAATGCTTCATCAATTTCTCTAGGAGCGATATTTTCGCCTCCTTTGATGATAAGTTCCTTTAATCGCCCTGTGACATAGTAATATCCGTTCTTGTCTTTTTTCACTAAATCACCAGTTCGCAACCATCCATCACCTGTAAATGCTTCTTTTGTAGCCTGTAGGTTGTCCAAATAACCTAGCATTACATTAGGGCCTTTTATAATCAGTTCTCCTTCTTGTCCTGCCTGAGCCTGGCTTCCATCACTTTTCAGAATTGAGGCCAAATTTCCAAATGCTATACCAGGCGATCCAATCACACGGGCACCAGGAGGCAGGGGATTTGACAGAATTTGTGCTGCTGTTTCTGTTAGTCCCATTGTCTCAATAATAGGAACACCGAAGCGTTTTTCGAATGCACTTTGTACGTCTGGTGCAAGTGGCGCCGATGCGGATCTTCCAAACCTCAAAAATTCGTTCACTTCATTTGAGGGCGTTATTCTGCCGTGTAGCAGATGCGAGATAATCGTCGGAACTACAGAAAACCAACTTACTCTGTGTCTTGTTATATCCGCCCAGAAATGCGATGCAGAAAACTTTGGAGCCACTACAAGAGTGCCGCCCGAAATCAAAGTACCAATCACAGTAACGCATAAGCCATTAATGTGGTACATTGGTAGAACGCAGTAGCCTCTATCCTTTACACTTAGCTGATGTGCAATGACACTGGTCCACCCTCCGGCCAACACACTCGCATGAGAGTGCAAAACGCCTTTTGGAGTGCCCGTGGTGCCAGATGTATACATCAGCAAGGCTTGATCTGAAGGAGCTATCTCATGGAGGTTTTCTGCCGCATCTAAACCTGATAAATCTAACGCCTCGGCATTCTCGGGTCTTAACTTATAAAATAGGTCAAGCTGCCCTTTTGCCACAAAAGCATAACGCACCTTTGCATGCGAAAGCGCATAGGAAATAGCCCCGGATCCAGCAGCCAGGTTGATCATAGTGGCGCGAAAGCCCCCAAAAACAATACCATAGAAATTTACCACCGCGTCATGGCTATTTGGCATCATTACGGCAATGCTTTCCCCCTTCTCTGCACCTAAAGCAGTAATTTTTTGCGCAATCTCTTTCGCTTTGCTCGCCAAATCAGCCCAAGTTAAAGCCAAGGAACCATCTGTGAAAATATATGCTACTTCTTTGGGCGAAGATTCGGCATTTTTGATTATCCAGTCTCGTATAGTGCCCGCCGGTACATCAGATGGGATACTCATCGTCCAACCACGCTCCAATAGTCTTCAAATATATCGTCGAGTGCAGGTATCCTTGCTTTAATGGTACGAACAATCTTGGTTGTTTGGAAAAAATGCCTCCAGTTTAAGTTTTCAGCAATTGAGTTTCCACCCCAAGACCCACAGCCCATAGATAATGAAAAGGGCATCCCATTATCAAATGAGCCGCCTGTTGCAAAACAATGAGCTTGGTTCACAATAACCCGGCACGTGGGTAGATGATGTCCTAAGCTTAATGCGCGGCTATCATCGGTACTGTGCAGCCCGACTGAATGCCCCGCACCTTGATAATTTAGGATTTCGGACGCTTTCTTTACAGCATGCTCAAAATCACTTGCGCGATACAGCGCCAGTACCCGACTGAGCTTTTCGCCTGATAAGGGATGATCTGGCCCCACACCTTGCGTTTCGACAACAAGAAATTTGGTTGTGGCAGGCACAGTTTCCTGTAAATTTAGCGCCTCGATCATTTTATCGGCATCTTGGGCAATTACGCCTCGGTTCAAAGTACCATTGCTCCAAAGCTCCGCAATGATTTGCTTATCATTTGAAACGATTGCTCCACCCGAATTGGTCAATGCTTCGGTGAATTTGTCATAGACGGCATCAACGCAAATCACAGCATTTTCAGATGAGCATGAAGTTGCGTTATCAAAGGTTTTTGAAGCAGAAATTTTTGCAGCGGCATCGGTGAGATCCGCAGTTTCATCAATAATGACCGTTGCATTTCCCGCCCCCACACCAAGGGAAGGTCGGCCAGAACTATAACCACGCCGAACATTGTCTTGGCTACCGGTTACAACAATCAAATCCGAAAGCTCCATCATTCTTTGCGTTTTGGCTTTCGAACCGGGCACCGGTAGCATTTGCACCAAATCATGTGAGAGACCAATTTTATCAAATTCGGCATGGATGTATTTCAGCAAAAGCGCACAGGTCTCCGCCCCTTTTGGCGAAGGCGCAAGCACTATGGCATTTCCACATTTGAGCGCATTGATGACGTTATTTGCTGGGGTTGCTGCAGGGTTGGTCGATGGTACAACTGCACCGACTACGCCTACTGGGCGCGCGATTTCAGTGATCCCACTGGGTATATCATGCGCAATGACCCCATGTGTGGCAGCCCCCTTTATGTCACGCAACAAACCTAAAGTTTTCCTATGGTTTTTTGTAATCTTGTCGGTAACGTTTCCCAAGCCTGTGGTTTTTACAGCTAATTTTGCGAGGGCCTCGTTACGCTTGGGTTCAATAATTGCCCAACCTGCCGCAAAAGCGGCCCGATCGTAAATGTCTTGACACCCATTTTGCTCAAATTCATTTTGAACTTCTTTTGCACGAAGCATTATAGTGTCCACCTCAAAAAGGTTTTCATCGGTAGGTGTCATTAAAAAATCTCCAAAATGACGGGCGCGCCGTTTGGCGCGCCCTGCTGGCTTGTTTACAAGCCTGCAAGTAGGTCCTTCAAGGTTTCTTGACGCGCGCTCCACATGGCGAGCACTTCGTCACGGCTCATCACATGCATGGGTGAACCACCAGCTTTCATTTTACCCTTCACGCGACTGTTTTCAAACATTGTCGGAACAGTCGAAGCCAGCTTGTCGATGATGGCTTGAGGAGTGCCTTTTGGCACCATAATCCCACGGAAATTTACCGATGCATTGTCAATATCAAATCCCTGCTCTTTCATGGTGGGCACATCTGGCAGAAAATCGTTGCGTTCCAGATCGAACACCCCGAGAATTTTTACCGATCCAGCTTCGCGGGCGCGGAACGCATCTGACAAGTTATTCACACCGCCAAGAACTTCACCAGCAATAACCGCCTTCATTGCGCCAGCTCCACCCTTTTTATTCGGAATATAGGCCAGTTTCACCCCCGCAGCTTTTTCAAGTTGAAGTGCTGCGATGTGATGCCCCACAAATAGCCCAGCACCGGAAAATGTTAGTTTTCCTGGGTTTTCCGTGGCAAAAGCGACTACTTCTGCCATTGAATTGAACTGACTGTCCTTTCCGACAACAAACACGGCAGGATCTGCCCCCCAGTTTGCGATCGGCTCAAAGCTATCTGCAGAATAATCCACACCACCTTTTATGGACTGTGCGATAAAATGTGGAATATTATAAGCGGCAAGAGTGTAACCATCTGAATCCGCCTGAGTTGCAAACCAGTTCCATCCGACGCGGCCACCGGCGCCTGGTTTATTTATGATCGCAATTGGCATGCCTAAAGCATCCTTATTGCCTGCGGTCATGGTGACAATTCGGGCCTGAAAGTCAGTTGCGCCGCCAGCACCATAACTTACCATCATCATCATTGGACGGTCTGGGTAGGCTTCATCCGCGATGGCATTTCCCGTAACAGCGAGCAAAGTCATGGCAATGCCTGAAAGTAGTTTCTTAAACATTTTTCTTTCTCCTTGTTGGTTGTTGAAGTGACGCATTGCCTTAACGAAGCCAGATCTCTCGAGGAGTGAAGACACCTAAAAGCGTTGCGAACATTAGATACATCACTGTTATGAAGGTAGCAGTGATCCCGAGCAGTTTGACCCATTTTTTTAAATCTTTCCGCGAACGTGGGTCATAGATTGCCATGAGTGTGAACATGGTTATTGCCGCGGCTGTGTAAAATCCCAACGCCTTAGAAGCCCAAAAAACATAGAGGGCGGCAACTAAAAGGCCGGGCAGGATATTATTCCAGACACTTGCTGGAATGGGGGTCTCTTCCCTGTCCTTCTTTAGTAAGGATTGTCCCAGAACAAGTAGAGAAAAGATGACGAAAAGCGCAGAAATAAGGCGCGGAAAAGAAAATGCTGCAGCCGGTTGCTGGGTAAAGCTTACAAAGCACACCCAAAGCCCTATGCCGACCAGTATTATATTTGGTAAGACACGCTCAAATTTACTCATTCCAGCACCTCTTTTTTAAGGTTGCGCTGCTCAAGCCAAACTGAATACCCAATAGAAGCGGTGACGATGGATATCAGAACAAGGTTGAGGGTTCCGGTAAAGAAATAAGTAAAGATGCCATTTTGGGCCTGAGCTATCATCGACCCCTCAACGAAGTTGCCCTCGGCAATTGGTCCCAAAATCAACCCCAGAACCAAAGGTGCCGCACTGAAGCCATAGCGTTCCAAGACATACATACCGACCCCTAGAACAAACATTATAAAGACATCATTCATGGAGTTTTGCACCGAGTAGGAGCCAAAAACTGCAAGTATTAACACTATAGGCCCCATAATACTTGCAGGAACTTTTGCAATGCGCGCCGCATAGCCTGCTATCATTAGTCCGAAGACACACATCAAAACTTGTCCGACAAGCATCGAATTGATGAACGGCCAAACCACTTGTGGATGCACCTGAAAAATATCAGGCCCCGGAAAAATACCGTGGATAATTAGGCCGCCTAAAAGAACGGCCGCCGTTGGGCTTCCGGGGATAGAAAGTGTTAAAAGCGGCACTAGTGATGGGCCAACCATGGCATTATTTGCACTCTCGGCGGCAATGATGCCCTCTGGATGACCCGTCCCAAATTTATCACGCTCGTTCGAAAAATTGCGCGCCTGATCGTACGCAACCAATCCCGCAATCTGTCCACCCACACCCGGAATTAGCCCAATAATTGACCCCACAACAGTTCCAATGAACCAAGATCGTGCCCTGCGGATCACTTCTCGGATCGACTCGGACAAAGGGTGGGGCCGCACTTCTTTCAAACCGATTTGATCTTGGCTGCGGCCTTTTCCCATCATGGCGATCACTTGCGGAATAGCAAACAGCCCGATTAACGCAGCGATTATATTGATACCGCCGCCCAGGCTTGAGTGAAAAATAAACCGCTGTGTTCCAAGTATATCGTCAAATCCGATTGTACTGAGCCACATCCCAATGCAGCCGGCCAATAAACCCTTTATCACTGACCCCCCGCCCAAAGTTCCAATTACTGTTACGCCCAGTATCGCCACCCAAAAAAGCTCGCTCGGACCGAAGGATAAGGCCGCTTGTGCAAGGGGCGGCGTCAAAAAAATCAAAAGACAAACGCCACTCAAACCGCCAATAAGAGATGCTAAAAAGGAAAGTTGCAGGGCGCGCGCGCCCTCTCCTTTTTCGGCCATTGCATTGCCATCCAAAGTGGTCGCAATATTGGCAGGCGCACCCGGTATTTTCAGAAGTATCGCGCTGACAGCGCCGCCGGCAACCGTTCCAGTGTACAAAGCTCCTAACGCGACAAGCCCCATAATGGGCGGCGCATGAAAGGTAAAAGGGATCGCCAGCGCGACTGCCATTGTTGGGGAAAGGCCAGGGGTTGCGCCCAATATCAAGCCAAAAATAGTACAGCCAATAAGCACTAGAAACGTCAATGGTTCAAAAACCGGACCGAAATATCCCAAAAATTCCATAGTGCTTCCTTTTTCAGTAAGGATTAAGAATATGAGATGAAAATAGTATTGCAAACATTTTCATTTTTGGGTCATGCTGCGAGATATGGGGAAGAAATACAAAGATCAGGCTGATATTTTTGATGTGGCAAATGCTGCAGGCGTTTCAACATCGACGGTCTCTAGAACATTCAATCATCCAGATTTAGTCCGTCCTCAAACCCGGAAGCGCATAGCCGAAGCAATTAAAACAACCGGCTATATTCGCAATCGAGCAGCCCAAACCATACATGGGCGCCGAAGTGGTACAGTAGGATTTATTGTGCCTACGATTGAACACACAATTTTTGCGGAGCTTGTTCATGCCTTTTCACAAACGTTGGAGGCAGAAGATTACTCAATTATATTGTCCTCTCATGACTATGATTTAAGGCGTGAGTACCACCTTTTGCGAAAACTATTAGAGCACCGCGTAGACGGTATTGCTTTAATTGGCCAAATGCATAGGAACGAAACCAACCAGTTACTTAAAATTCAAAAAATCCCTGTGGTTAACATTTGGAATTATTCAGAGAACAGCTACTTTGATTGCATTGGAGCGTCCAATTTTGAAGCTGGCTATGTGGCGTGCAAACACCTGCTTGATCTTGGTCATGAAAAGATTGGGCTGGTATTTCCAGATCACTTTTATAACGACCGAGCCGAAGATAGGCTGAACGGGGCAAAAACTGCGTTGGCTGAGGCCCATGATTATTGCAGTGAGCAGTTTGTTAAGTTTTCGAGCTACAGTGTTTCGCGTGCAAAACTGGACTGCATGGAGCTTCTTTCACAAGGAAAAACATCTGCTCTTTTGTGCGGCAATGATGTCATCGGGCGAGGTGCTTTGCATGCCGCACGAGAGTTGGGCATTACAATTCCTGACGAGCAATCGATTATGTCTATCGGAGATTTCAAGGGATCCGCTGATTTTGTTCCGAGCCTATCAACCGTCCGGATTCCCTCTGAAAAAATAGGTAGATTATCGGCAGAAGTTCTTCTGAAGCGTATCTTACAGCCTGAGTGCGCCGTGAAGCGACAGAAAATAAGTTTAGAGCTTTTGCCAAGACAATCTACATGCAAGTGGCAGCCAGCTTGCTGAACCGTCCAAGGTTGCCCTTGTGGATGACATCCTCTGCCATGAGCCCGCAGATCTCCCCTGAGCGCAAGCTACCATTGGCTGCGCTCTTCATCAATGACTGCAATTGGTGCAAGTGGACTTCGCGGCGGTCGATCTTGTCGATTGAGAAGTCATGCTCTCGGGGCGAAATGAGGCTTCCCTGTTCTTTGGTTTTCTTTCCCTGTTCTGGAATTAATTTTCCCTGTTCTTTAATTAACAGGGAAACGGCCTGTAAGGCGCTGTTATTGTGGTACGATTCAGAACCAAATCAGCCGAAAACGGTCAATATCGACCCAAAGCGCAAGTTTTTCCCTGTAAATTCCCTGTTAACAGGGAAAATGCGGTGAGACTGGCTAGCTCGAGACTGTCTGCACTACCAAACTCATATTTTTGCTTTTAATTTCCGGAGGTAAAAATAAAAATACCCCGCAAAATAAGCTGTGGGGCACCGACCATTCCAATGACTTTTGGGCGCGGACATCGTGCAGCGACATTTATCTACGCCCGGCTTTATACCGCCCAGTTTCGCCGCCGAAGTAATAATATATACCGCCTGATCCGGGGATGACGGCAAAATCAAAGCTGTTTATCATTTGGGGTTCCTATAAAAAAAGACGCCGATTATTAAACGATAAAGACTCAAAACGCATTTATTCTGATGCATGTTCAAAGAGATTTCTTGTCGTATTGATCTGTGCAGCTAAAGAAGGCGGCTATCGCGAGAGCCGCTGAGCATTTATCCGTATTATTGTCATATTCGACCTTGACAGCGTCCACA
>CBFHXE010000086.1:0-3960 GCA_965659715.1 uncultured Paracoccaceae bacterium
TGCCATTTGCACCGCGTATTGCACCGCAGAAAGTGCGGCAAGCTGCGAGTGTCGATTTGCGTCGAAGTCTTCGGAATTTGTGATCACTTTTGACTTAAGTTTCATGGCATCCTCTTCGCACTAAGCTCTTGGAACAAGGTCGTTGGTCAGGCTTCTTTTAAAATGCAGCAATTGCCCCCAGTAGCCGACGACATATCTGTAGGGCGCAGCCTTTGCTGGCTGGCAGATGATCTCGATCCGCGCCCAAAATGCGCTGCCTGCAAGCGCATAGCAGTCGGTCAGTTGCGCAGGCCGTCCCTCGGCACTTTCGTTTTCAAGGTAAAGCGCGCTGTAATGATCAATGATGTCAGTCTCGCTTAAGGTGGTGGTTTGCGCCCCAAGTCGCAGCGCGATAAGTCCGGCAACCGTTAAAAACAGCGCAAAAGCAATCCAAGCAAAAGAGACCGGTCCAATTTGCATCACGGTTGCCGCAGTGACCAAAGAAACACCGCATGATCCGCAGTCATGTTCAAATCACAGTTTGCACCGGCAATTTTCGCCAATGTCCCCCCACGCCATGTCAAATACTCAGTTCGACATCTCGCTGTTTTGTAGTTCTGCCAGCTTGCCTGTGTTTCTTTCAGGCTCGGTACGCGGTAGGGCAAATCTATATGCGTATTTTCTTTATCATAGCTGTCGGCTTCTTTAAAATCATCCAGTGTCAGCGCCAGTTCTGTTTCAACAATTTTAGACCAAGCTGTTGTTTCCGCCATTTTGCACAGCATCATTCCAAGCGTGGTATGGCCCCAGTTTTGATCTGCGTCCATGCAACGATCAGACAAACGCCCCACGCAGGATGCCTTTTCTTTGCGCCGGCCTGCTGTCTCAAAGCACTGCGCAACACCTGCATCTATATACGGCTGGTTGGGGGTCTTTTCCCCGGCCTCTGAGAGGCTTAGAATATCCGCCAAAGCCGCCTGCCCCATAAGCCAGATTATCGCAATTGTGATCGCGAATACCTGTCTCATCGCATGGCCGACATCAATTCGCGCCCGATGAGCATGCGCCTAATTTCCGAGGTGCCCGCACCGATTTCCATCAGCTTTGCGTCGCGAAAAATACGCGCCACCGGTGCATCTGCCAAAAAGCCCGCACCGCCCAGCGCCTGCACGGCCTGATGGGCAACCTGCATGGCCTGCTCTGAGGCATAAAGCACACAGGCCGCAGCATCTTGGCGGGTCACGGCGCCGCGATCACAGGCTTTGGCCACTTCATATACATAGGCCCGCGCGGAATTCATTGCAGTATACATATCTGCTATTTTGCCCTGCATCAGTTGGAAATCGCCAATGCTTTGGCCGAATTGCTTGCGCTCGACCATATAGGGCATCACCTGATCCAGACAGGCGGCCATAATCCCACAGCCAATCCCAGAAAGCACAACCCGCTCATAATCCAGACCGGACATGAGCACCTGCACGCCCTTGCCCTCTTCACCCAGCACATTTTCAAACGGCACTTCGACCTCGTCAAAGATCAGCTCAGCGGTGTTGGATCCCCGCATCCCTAATTTGTCAAAATGCGGTGAGGTGGAAAATCCGGTCATATCCTTTTCGATCAAAAAAGCCGTGATGCCCTTTGAGCCGCCGCTCGGATCGGTTTTTGCGTAAACCACAAGCGTATCGGCATCCGGCCCATTGGTGATCCAGTATTTATTGCCGTTCAGCCGGTAATATCCGTTCAGCTTTTCTGCCCTAAGCTTCATCGACACCACATCAGAGCCGGCGCTAGGCTCAGACATTGCCAAGGCGCCCACATGCGCGCCCGAAATCAGCTGCGGAAGGTATTTTTCCTTTTGGGCCTGGGTACCGTTGAGCTTGATCTGGTTCACGCAGAGGTTGGAATGCGCCCCATAGGACAAGCTGACGGAAGCGCTTGCGCGTGCAACCTCTTCCACCGCCACCGTATGAGCCAGATAGCTCATACCAGCCCCGCCAAATTCTTCATCAACCGTCAGCCCCAGCAGGCCTAAATCCCCCATTTCACGCCAAAGATGCGCAGGAAACTGATTGCTTTGATCGATCTCGGCGGCCAGGGGCGCAACCCGTTCTTGCGCCCAGCGGTGTACTTGCTCACGCAGAGCAGATACATCTTCACCCAGATCAAATTCCATCGCAGCGTTAAACATCCGCAACCTCATTTATTGAACAACTGTTCATATTTAGCCGTGCAAGAGCTTACAGGTCAAGCAATATTCGCAACCCTTGGGTTTTTGGCACGATCATGCTGGCCCGAAAAAAGCGCGCCACCGGCAACACTTTGAACAGCAGGGCGCTTTTACGGGGTCTTAGGCGGCTTGATAGACCGCGCTGACCTCTGCGCGGATTATGCGGGCGATCAACGCGCAGTCTTCGAGCGAAAAGGTGAGCGGAATGCGCATATCAATCAAGCTAGCAAGAATGCGATCACTTTTCGGCATCGGCGCGCTTTCGGCGTAGCGCCAGCTGTCATAGCGCGATGTAAAACCGCTTGGCTCAGCGCCGCCGAACCATTTGAGCTCAACGCCGCGGCTTGCGCAGCGCCCAAGCACATCCTGCACCGCATCCGGCGGCCAGTCGAGCAGCAAGAACTGAATAGAAGACCCGACATATTTTTCCGCGCTTGAACGCGTCACAAGGGTCAGGCCCGGCGTATTTTCCAGACCCCCTTCAACAGTTTTATACCGCGCATTCCAAGCCTCGCATTGCGCGTCAAGCCGCCGCAGTTGCGGCCTTAAAATAGCCGCGCGCAAATGATCCATGCGCCCTGATATGTTCGGCGTCTCATAGCGCAGCGACTCAAATGCCTCTGGCGGCGGCGCGGCAAGATGCTTTTCATACAGCATATAGGATCCTGATAGCATAATCGCCCGGGCCATAACCTGTGCATCATCGGAGATTAGAAATCCACCCTCGCCCGAGTTCATATGTTTATAGGTCTGGGTGGAATAGCAGCCCACGCGGCCAAAGCGGCCCGACCATTGATCATCCCACTTTGCCCCCATCGTATGCGCACAGTCTTCGATGACGGTGATACCGGCCGCATCGCAAATTTCCATCAGGCGCTGCATATCGCAGATATGCCCGCGCATATGGCTGAGCATCAAAACCTTGGCCTGATCCGCCTTGGCTTCCAAATCCGCCAGATCAATCACCAGATCCTCGGTCACTCCGACAAATACCGGCCGCGCGCCCACGGCGGCAATCGATCCGGGAACTGGGGCCAAAGTAAAGGCATTGGTTAGAACCGGATCGCCCGGCCCGACCTGCAAAGCCCGCAAAGCTGTGGCCAAAGCATACCCGCCCGAGGCCACCGCAAGGCAATAGCGCGCGCCAACCGAAGCGGCAAATTCCTGCTCCAAAAGCGCCACTTCACCGAGCTCGCCCTCAGCCACGTTATAGCGGTGCAACCGCCCGGTTTTAAGCACTGCAACAGCAGCGTCTACCGCATCCTCAGGGATCGGCTCCTGCTGAGTAAATTGGCCAGAAAATCGTTCGCTCATAGGGCATTGATGCGCCAGAGCCGCCATTAGGTCAATGGCTTTTGTGCGACAAATGCGCGGCTATAATGTCGCAAAGATCGCAGAAAGCCATCCGCGTCAGGCAAACAATACCTGTAGCACCGAAAGGAATGTTTTATGACGCCGCTCAAATTCATTCATGCTTTTGATATGCACGCCGCACCGCCCGATTTGCGCGCGCGCATCAAACTCAATCTTCTCGATTTAATCGGCATTGCCGCCGCGGGCCGCCAAACCCGTCTGGCGAAGATTATAAACGATCACGCCACCGAAAACTTTGGCGGCACCCTGCCGATGCTATTTGATGGCCGCCATGCCAGTGCCCAAGGCGCAGCGCTCGCGGCAGGCATGACCATTGACAGCCTTGATGGCCACGACGGGTTTAACCCGGCCAAAGGCCATATTGGATGCCCGATGATGCC
>CBFHXE010000086.1:4060-8101 GCA_965659715.1 uncultured Paracoccaceae bacterium
GCTGCACTGATGCTTGGCCATGAGGCCAACATCAGTGGACAAGATTTTTTAAACAGCCTGATTATGGGCTATGAGTTTGGCGCGCGGGCGGCGATGGCGCAGCATGGCACGGTGCCCGACTATCATACCTCGGGCAGTTGGGGGGCCACCGCTGCAACCGCTGCAGGCGCGAGACTGGCAAACCTCACCCCTGACCAGACACGGCACGCGCTCGGGATTGCAGAATACCACGGCCCACGCAGCCAGATGATGCGCTGCATTGACCACCCCACAATGCTCAAAGACGGTGCAGGCTGGGGCGCCATGACCGGA
The DNA here is from genome assembly GCA_965659715.1 of uncultured Paracoccaceae bacterium. GTDB lineage: Bacteria > Pseudomonadota > Alphaproteobacteria > Rhodobacterales > Rhodobacteraceae > CABZJG01. The sequence goes on from CBFHXE010000086.1 coordinate 4,373, forward strand.
GTTGCGGCGGTAAAACTGGCGCTTAGCGGCTTTACCGGCGCCCCGGCGCTGACCATCGAGCAAGCGCCGGAATACTGGCAGGATCTTGGCGCGCATTGGTACCTGCGCGAGCAATATTTCAAACCCTATCCGGTGTGCCGCTGGGCCCAGCCACCGATTGAGGCCGCGCTCAAGCTGCGCCAAGCCCATCACATTCAACCCGCGCAAATTGGTAAAATCGAAATCATCACCTTCCATCAGTCTGTGCGCCTGGCCACCTCAACTCCGCGCACCACGGAAGAGGCGCAATATTCAACGTCGTTTCCGGTCGCCGTCGCGCTGGCACGCGGCACTGTTACACCTGCAGATATCGCAGACGGTAATCTGACCGACCCTGAAATCCTGCGCCTGTCGCATGCCATAACGCTGCGCGAAGATGACACCGCCAATGCCGCCTTTCCCGCGCGGCGCCTCGCGCGGGTTACCATCACGCTTTTGGATGGGCGCCACTTTGAAAGCAAATGGAGCGAAGCGCGCTGGGATGCTGCCGCGCCGCCATCCGAGAAAGAGCTACGCGAAAAATATCACGCGCTTGCCGATCCGGTTTTGGGGCCGCACCGCGCCGGTGACATTGAAAGTGCCGTAGAGACCTTGGACAAAACCGCCCTCAGCGCCCTATCCCAACACATTCTGTGCCCACTTTAAATAGTGTTTCAATCTTCCCCAAGTAGACACATATAGCTCTCTGTTGATGAAGATACCATGAGTGTTAATTCTGTTTATATTCGTTATTAGCGTTTTTGCTCCTGCTTCAATTTGCATAAACTTTCGTTACCGCGTTTAAAATTTTTCGTAGCTTTGGCCAGAATAAGTTGAGCATTGAAAAAATCGACAGATTTTAACCTACTATGGAGCTTATAGGCGCGCTCACCTTTAACTACCATTATCTGGCGTCCTAAATATAAAATCATCAATTTTCCACTGCTAGTGAAAATATAGTCAAACTCCTTTAGTGTTTTCGTCATTTACTATCCTCGCAGTGGTGTGTTTTGATCAAATATAACAAACCAATCGCCACCAACACACTTCCAAGTCAATGACAATAAAAACTCGTTTTCTCCAATATTTTGGCCAGTTGGCTCGCTTATGTATTCGTATTTTATAACCGTAATTGCAGTATCTTAAAATGTCATCGTGCGGACGTGGCGGCCATTCCAAATCCAATTTTTTTCGGAAAACCAAGATCTATGCATTTCAACTATATTATCATACCCTATGACTTCCGATCCGTTAGGAAAAACTATTGTTAGTTCGCTTGATTCAAAAAAAATTCTGAAATTTCTCTCAAATTCCTTTGCTCAATTGCGTTAATATATTTTTCTATTTGATCTGAAATTGGCATTCTTCGCCTCCCTTTATTTGTGTGCGTTTAAAATCAATCAGGTCAGATTTTTTCTTTGCATAAATACTCACTTTAAACCGCAGACTGCCATCCCAACCGCTTCCTTTAAGCCCGCACACCGACTTTTGCAGTGACCAAACCTGCACTCAAGGGCTCAGCCAACGCTCACCGACTTCTTTTGATACATAATCTCAATTTTTAGATTGCTTGGATCTAAAAGAAACGCAGCATAATACCGTGACCCGTGGTATTCAGGGTAATTCTTAGGGGCATTTATGATGTGATTTTTCCCAAATAGTCTCTCAATAGATTTGTAGATGGCATCCACTTGTTCAGCACTTGAAGCCTTTAGAGCTATATGATGGAAACCGGGCTGGTATAATTGATGCACGTTACCTGAGAGTTTAGGATCAGATTTATAAAGCAGAAACTCACACTCGTTATCTTTATCATAGACCAAAATAGCCTCATTTTGCTCAACAAGCTCGTAGCTCAAAGGCATTAAAACCGCATCGTAAAATTTTTGACTTTCTTCCAAACAAACAACTGAAAGTGCGAGGTGATGTAATATCATGGCAGTATCCTTTGGATAATCACCAGTGATACCTTAACGGCCATCCAATAGATACTGGCGCGTTAAAGTCTGCCGATAGGTTACCCCAAAACCCGCGCCAAACAGGCGTCAAAATCATCATAAGACGTCAGGATTGCATCAGGTTCCAACCGCAATAGATCGCCCCCGCTCATCCCGAAATCCACCAGAATGGACGGCACACCAGCGGCTCGAGCGGTCTTGTGATCCGTGATCGTATCGCCCACCATAACGGCCCGTTCAACCCGTCCGCCAAGCTGGCGCACCGTTTCAAAAAACGCCTCTGGGTCGGGTTTTCGCACCGCAAGGCTACCGGCACCAACAAGGGCGGCAAAGGCCTCACGTACGCCAAGCCTGTCCAGCAACTCCTCGGCAAGCGCGACGGGTTTATTGGTGCAAATACCCACTTTGACACCGTTCGCCCAGAGCCGCTCAACCGCCTCAATTGCTCCGGGAAACAGCCTTGTGTGCACATCAATCTTATCACGGTAAGCCTCTAGCAATATCGGGTAATAGGCAGCCACCACTGCCTCATCCATCTTTCCCAAACGTTCTAACCCGCAGGTGAGCATCGCCCGCCCCCCGCGCATGCCTATGGCGGCATCGCGTTTGGGGTGCAAAAGATCATCATGCCCCATCTGCGCAAAACAGTGATTTGCCGCAGCGATCAAATCGCCGCTCGTGTCAGCCAATGTACCATCAAGATCAAAGACAACCGATGTCATGCATATATCCGTAATTTGAACCATCGGCGAAACCTTGCCATGCTGTGTTACATTCTGCAATGCAAGTTGACGAAGACTGTCTTGCGCCAAACCCTAAGACGTAAGATAACGTGCGTGAGAAATATATAGGATGCCCGCATGCACACCTCTGTTGTTATCTTGGCCGCCGGACAAGGCACTCGGATGAACTCTGATCTTCCTAAAGTGCTTCACCCTGTCGCCGGTGCGGCCCTTTTGCACCATGCGATGCGTTCTGCTGCGTCCCTAGAGCCAGAGCATACCGTTATTGTCGCCGGCCATGGCGCGGATCAGGTCAAAACCTGCGCCGAAGAGCACAGCCCCGAGGCCAAAACCGTTCTGCAACTCGAACAGTTGGGCACCGCTCATGCGGTGCTTCAGGCGCGCCCCGAACTGCAAGATTTTGACGGTGATATTTTGGTGCTGTATGGCGATACGCCGTTTATTCGCCCCGAAACACTAGCCAAGATGACCGAAGCACGCGCAATGGCCGATCTGGTGGTCTTGGGCTTTAACGCAGCTGATCCCGGGCGCTATGGCCGGTTGATCACCCAAGGTAATAGCCTTGAGCGGATAGTCGAGTTTAAAGATGCAAACGCCGAAGAGCGCGCCATAACGCTGTGCAACAGCGGCGTCATGCTGGCCAAAGCCAGCGGGCTGTTTGCCCTTCTGGATCAGGTCAGCAACGACAATGCTGCGGGGGAATACTACCTTACGGATTGTATTGCTTTGGCGCAGCAGTCAGGCCAGAGCGCTCAGGTGGTAATTTGCGACGAAGCCGAAACTCTGGGCGTCAATTCGCGCATTGATCTTGCCGCAGCCGAAGCAGCCTTTCAGGACCGCGCGCGTAATGACCTGCTGGAAAACGGGGTCACTATGGCCGCGCCAGAAAGCGTATATCTCAGTCACGATACGGTGATCGGCCGCGATGCCACAATCGAACAAAATGTGATCTTTGGCCCCGGTGTCACGATTGAAAGCGGCGCGCTGATCCGCGCATTTTCGCATTTGGA
>CBFHXE010000087.1:0-8039 GCA_965659715.1 uncultured Paracoccaceae bacterium
ATTCAGGTTGCGTCAAACATACCGATGCCTGCCTCCACCGGGATGAATATGAGCAAAAATCAAATAAATCGAAATCCATAGATGTAACAGATTTTGCTGGCAGCTGCCAAAACTATTGCGGTTGTATTAACATTGGTTTGGAATAGTTAAATACTCAAAACCAAAATTGGTTAAAGACACAGTGGTTTCTCCAGAGCAAACGAAGCAGTAAAAACACACTTTTTTGCACACCTAATTAATTATTAAATAACATGTTGAAATTAAATATTAATCTAATGCCATCGCTACTGAAAATCCTCGTGTCGGTGGTTCAAATCCGCCCCCGGGCACCACTTCTTACAGTGTGACACAGGCGAGTAGCTGTAGGTTAGTCATCCGAAAACAATCACTTAATCATGATGCTACCGTGTGTGGCTTATTTAGAGTGTGGATCAGAATGCGGACCAAAAAAGTCCCTGTCTGAGGTCAGCGCCAACCTGATAAATTTACGGGCTTAAGCAAGGGAAGATTTCTGGTTTGACCTGGGGCGCCAACTAGCCCTGAAAGATTTTCAACAAAAGAGCACGCTTGCAGTGCTGCTTGCACAGAGGCAGTACCATACCCCTGGAAACTGCATTTTCTGGTTAGTTTGACTAAAAATATAGTATGCGGAAGCAGTCCAACCACATCCAACTTCACCAGGTTTGGAAGATATATCCGCCCCGAAACAGACGCGCAGCTAAAACATGGATGATAAATTTGGCTTGGCCAATAAAATTCATGTAACCAAGGCCCTCAGCTGACTGGGCCTCATTTGCTCTTTCGTCCCCAAACAAACCAAACCATCTTTAAATTTGGGATCTGCTGTTTTGAGAGCCCAACGCCGCCCGACGATCTGAATCAACATCTTGTCACCTGATATATCAGTGACGAAACCTTTAGCCCGAACTAAGCCAAATTCACCCTCTGCCAGTGTTCTGGCGAGGTTCATCGCATCTAAGGATGTAGTAGGGATTAGATTCATGCTTGCCATCTGATCCACATGATGGTGCGGTTCTGTTGGCTTTTGACGCCCGAGAAAGCTTTCCAAAACAACCTCGGGTGCGGCCACCGAATGCTTGGTTTTCACAAGCCGGGCTTTTGGGTTTTGGCGTGCCAGCCAAGTGGCGGTTTCGGCATGGCTTTGAGGATCAACCAGATCACATTTATTGAGCAATAAAATATCGGCTTGGGTGATTTGCTCTACAACAGTGTCCCCCATATATTTGTCATTTGCATTTTCTTGGACCGTTTCAGCATCTGCAAGAACCACAACCCCATCGGCTGCAAAACCGTCCAAAAGTGCGACACTGTCAAAAATTGCACTTGGTTTTGCGACCCCTGAGGATTCAATCAATATATGCTGCGGCCTTGGCTGCATTTGAGATAAATTCCTAAGTGCGGCGATCAAATCGCCGCCAAACGAACAACACACACAGCCTCCTGATATAGAAATCAGACCCTCTTCTTCCGCTTCTATTAGATCTCTGTCTATTGCAAGCTCACCAAACTCATTTACCAAAACAGCCAAGCGCAATCCATTTGCATTGCGAAGCAAATAATTAACAAGAGTGGTTTTGCCTGCCCCCAAATAGCCACCAATGACCGTGACCGGAAGATAGTCGAGAGCGCTCATAAATCAGCAGCGGGGAAAGCCCGCCCGCCACTAACTGTCCCCCAAACCTTGATCTTGTTGAATTCTTCGCCCGGCACCTTGGTGGGATCTTGCTCCAAAACAGCAAAATCGGCCTTTTTGCCCACTTCAACAGATCCTATTTCAGTGTCCATATGCAGCGTATAAGCCGCGCCAAGGGTGATTGCATAAAGTGCTTCATCAACGGATATTTTTTCATTTTCTCCCAGCGTGCGGCCCGATACTGTTTTTCGGTTTATGGCGCACCAGGCCGTAAAAAGCGGGCCAAGAGGTGTCACAGGTGCATCGGAATGGATCGCCATAGGCACCCCAAGATCAAGGGCTGTCCGGCACGCATTCATGCGTATGGCCCGTTCGGGACCCACGGTTAGACGATAGTGTTCATCGCCCCAAAAGAAGTGATGATTGGCAAAAAGATTGACGCACATTTCAAGCTTTTTCATACGCCGAAACTGGCCGCTATCTGCCAATTGGCAATGTTGCAACGTAAAGCGGTGATCTGGGCTTGGGGCGTCTTGCAGTGCAGGGCCTAGCACGTCCAAAACCATTTCAGTTGCTTCATCGCCATTGGTGTGGGTGTGCACTTGGATCCCATCGGCCAAAGCCAGACGGTAAAGCTCTGCCAATTGTTCGGGCGCGGTGTACCAAAGCCCGTTTGGGGCACCATTGTAATACCCCGGCCAGCGCATGCGCGCTGAAAATCCTTGGATAGAGCCATCGGCAATTGCTTTTATGCGCCCCAGTCGCAAACGGTCGGTTGCCCGTTTCTTTAGTCGTTTAACTTTTTCAACCGTCTCTTTTGCGGTGGCGCCCAAAAACACTTGTAGCGGAACAATTCGGGCCGGATAGTCTTTTTCGGAGGTGACTTTAAGCATGGCTTCAACACAGTCATCTTCCAAACGAGAGGCCAAATCTGTGATTGTGGTGACGCCGGTGCGCACACAGAGCTTTGCAAAATCGCGCAGGCCTTGCTCATCGCTGTCCGATAAAGCGCGATCAAACCCGACATGGTGCCCCACGGGCGCCATGCCTTCCGGTCCGAAGAGTTCGCCTGTTGGATAGCCATCTTCACCCAGTGGAATATTGGGGTGATTTATGCCAGTTTTCAAAAGCCCAGCCATTTCCAAGGCTTTTGAATTTACATTCAAAATATGCCCAGAGGCATGCAGAACACCGATTGGTCGGGTTTTCGAAACTTTGTCTAAATCCTGTCGAGATACGCGCAGGTTATCCATATATATCGGATCCAGTGCCCAACCTGATAATGGGGTTTCAGCACTGGTCATTTTGGCTTCAGCCTGTTTCAAGCGCGTCAGCATGGCATCTATGGAATTTGCCCCCGTCCACAGCTTACCGTTTGGATCCATCCGATCAAAATAGCCGCAATACACATAGCGCCACAATATGCCTTCCATGGTATGGGCATGGCCTTCAACAAATCCTGGCAACAAAAATTTTTCTGCAAATGTTTGATCTAATTGATAGTCGCCCCATCCAGCCAACTCTTGTAGTGATCCTACGCCTAAAATACGGCCCTCTTGTACGGCTACATGGCTTGCTGCGGTTTGATTAGGGTTCATTGTAATGATTTTTTTGGCAGCATAAATGGTGATGGGATTCATCAGGAGTTCTCCTAATCTGGCAATACCTAAAATCTACAGCGCTTTCTTTCATAGGAAAAATAGTTTTTACTGGCTATAAAACTATAAAAAATGTGGGGATAATGAATGCTTAACTTTACTTTAAAGCAATTGAGGTACGTAGAGGCGACTGGCCGGCTGGGCTCAATCGCCCGCGCAGCCACTGATTTAAACATTTCGCAATCTTCAATCACCGCTGCGATTGACGCTTTGGAAATGCAAATTGGCTATGACCTATTTATTCGCACACCTGCCAAGGGCGTAAGGGTCACACCAGAGGGTAGTGAAACTCTGCGCTCCATTCGGCGTTTCATTGATCAGAGCAATCATTTTGCTGCTGAAATCCAACATGAGACGACCGAGGGCAATAATCTTGGTTCGGTGAGGATCGCGTGTTATGCCACCGCAGCACCATCCCTTTTGCCGCCTATTTTGAAAAGCTTCACCCAATCGCATCCGCATCTAAAGATCAATTTACTTGAAGGCAACATGCAAACCTTATTGGCATTTCTGGATGAAGGTGAGGCAGATATGGCCTTTACGTATGACCAATATGTTGTCTCAGGTAGGCATGATTTTAAAAGCCTATTTGACGCACCTCCTTACGCGCTTTTGCCCGCAGACGACCCATTGGCAGCAGAGGCATCTGTTAGTCTAGCGGATTTAAGCACACGCCCCATGATCATGCTTGATCTTCCCTATACCAAGGATTACTTTACCGGCCTTTTTTATCAAAAAGGTCTTGAACCGAACCTTGTTTACTCGAGCCGGTCTGCCGAAATCATCCGAGCTTTGGTGGCTGGGGGGTATGGTTTCTCGATCCTAAATATATGCCCGCCCGACTACCAAAAAGATGACAAACTGTTACGTGTGATGCCCATTCGCGATGCTTTGACAGTGCCCAATTTTGGCATTGCAACATTGTCGGGCGTCCGGCAGCCCCGAATGGTCAAAGCCTTTATAGAAAAATGCCTTGAACTCCAAAATAACGGCATTTTTGACGACTTGGTTATTTCCAACTGAATCAGTTCCATTAAAAAATGTTTTAATCAATCATATTAAAACTGTTTTGTAATGGAATTTGCGTGGTCTAGCCTTCCCCATAGGTAATAAAAAATTCCAAACAACAACTAGGGGGAACACACTGTGAATTACATATTCAAAGGCCTCATTGCGGCGACGGCACTAGCTTCAATGCTTGCAACAGGTGCAGTGGCCGATGAGCCAAAAAAAGGCGGAACACTGATTACCGTTTTGGGTTCTAATGTCAGAAACCTAAATTCCGCTGTGCAATCGGGTATCGTTACCGGCTTTCCCGGCGCACAGCTTTTTGCATCGCCATTGCGGTATGATGAAAATTGGGACCCTCAGCCCTATTTGGCAGAAAGCTGGGATGTTTCAGATGACGGTTTAACGGTGACGTTAAACCTTGTGAAAAATGCCAAATTCCACGATGGCACGCCGATCACATCAGAAGATGTTGCATTTTCGGTTGAAGTGATCAAAGCGAACCATCCCTTTAAGTCCATGTTTGCGCCGGTGGACAGCGTGTCCACACCAGATGCGCATACCGCTGTTTTGAACCTTGGCAAACCGCACCCGGCCTTAATGCTGGCCATGTCGGGGCAGTTGATGTCGATCATCCCAAAACATATTTACGGAGACGGTGAAATCACATCGGTCAAAACCCATGCCCGCAATAATGAAAATGTGGTCGGTTCTGGTCCGTTTAAACTTTCAGAGTTCAAAAATGGCGAGCATGTGATCCTCGAACGGTTTGACGACTTCTTTATTGAAGGGCGTCCTTACCTTGATAAGATTGTTATGCGCATCATCACAGATCCTGCCGCGCGGGCGATTGCCTATGAAAACGGTGAATTACACATGGGCGCATTTGAATCCCTGCCAAGGATTATCAACCGGTTGAAAAGCGTTGATAGTCTGACGGTAACGCCAGAGGGCTATGGTGCAATTGGACCGCTTGACTGGTTAGCAATGAACACCCAACGCGGACCTTTGGCCGACGTGCGTGTGCGCAAAGCCATTGCCCATGCCGTGGACAAAAACTTCATCCACAAAGCGCTGATGCAGGGTACAGCAAACGATTCGCGTACGGGTATCCACCCAGATAGCCCGTTCTACAACGGTGATGTTGCGAACTATGATCTAGATATCGACAAAGCCAATGCGCTCTTAGACGAAGCCGGATATCCAATGAATGGTGCTTCGCGCTTTAGCTTAACCATTGATTTTGGGTGGCCCGGTGTCAAACCGCAAGTCGAATATGTCAAAGCCGCTTTGAAGAAGGTTGGCATTGATGTTCAGGTTCGCGCCTCTGCTGATTTCCCGACATGGGCCAAGCGGATGGGTGAAATGGACTTTGACCTGTCATGGGATACCGTCTTTAACTGGGGCGATCCTGTGATCGGGGTGCATCGCACTTATGTATCTGACAATATTGGCAAAGGCGTATGGTCAAACACTCAAGGCTACTCCAATGCAAGGGTCGATGAACTTCTGACCATGGCAGCCGTCGAGAAAGACAGCGCAAAGCGCAAAGCGCTTTATGCTGAGTTCCAGCAAATCATTGCGGATGAACTGCCTGTTTATCATACCAATACCCTGCCGTATCACACAGTCTACAATGACAAAGTCGGCAACCCACCTTTGGGAATTTGGGGCACATCGACACCAATCGATATGACCTATCTCAAAGACTAATGCGAATTTGCGAGGCAGCAAACCTGCCTCGCAACCCATTCTTAAAGAAGTCAATTCATGATAATTTTGCAAAACATGTTGGTACGCGTTTTTTACGCTGTCATCCTACTAGCCGCTGTTTTGGTATTGAATTTCTCAATGATGCATATGGCGCCCGGAGATGTCGCCGATACAATCAGCCAGTCTATGGGTGGGGCCGATCAGGAAATCCTAGATCAGATCCGAGCAGACTACGGATTGGATCAACCCTTTTTAATTCAACTCGGCCGCTATATGGGTAAAGTTCTCATGTTTGATCTGGGACATTCGTTTTTCTACAATGCCCCTGTTACAGAGCTTATCCTGCAAAGGCTGCCTGCCACTTTATTACTGGTTTTCACAGCCCAGATTTTTGCTTTGCTGATCGGGGTCATCCTAGGTGTTATATCGGCCCGACGCCCCAATGGGATCGCCAGTCATTTTGTCACAATGTTGGCGTTATTTGGCTACTCTGCTCCGGTTTTTTGGACAGGAATTTTACTCCTCATAGGGTTTTCATTGAATTTTCACTGGTTCCCGGTCGCAGGCATGCAAGATGTTACAATCTCAGGTGGGTTTTGGGTTCACTTTGCAGATATCGCCCGCCATTTGGTTCTACCTGTGATTACATTGGGGTCGATTTTTCTGGCTCTTTATTCGCGTTTATCTCGCGCCACAATGATGGAGGTTCTCGGGTCTGATTATGTGCGAACTGCCAGAGCCAAAGGGCTCAATGAACGACAGGTTGTCTATAAGCATGCTTTGAAAAATTCGCTCTCACCTGTTATCACTCTGGCCGGTTTGCAATTTTCCGCGGTTATTTCAGGTGCGGTTTTGGTCGAAGCCGTTTTTAGCTGGCCCGGTTTGGGAACTTTGGCGTTCCAATCCATCATAGCCCGCGACACCCCCACGATATTGGGAATTTTGTTTTTCTCTTCTTTCGTAGTTATTGTGGGCAATATTCTAACCGATTTAGCCTTGCGCTTGGTTGACCCACGGGTGGGGCGCGGATCATGACATCACCAAATTCCCCCGAAAATGAAACAGCAAAAGCACGGTCGCCATTTTCTGAGGCTTGGGAGATGTTTCGCAATAACCATGCTGCCATGGTCGCGTTGGTGGTTTTGTTTTTTATTGTCGTGGGTGCGATTATCGGGCCTTTTCTCTATCCTATAGATCCCTTTGAAATGGTGTGGATGCCCTTCTCTCCTCCGGGTGTTGACGGCTTCATTCTTGGCACCGATTATCTCGGGAGGGATCTTTTGTCTGCTCTGATTAATGGTGCGCGGGTGTCAATCGTCATTGGATTGGCGGCAGCCTTTATGTCGGTCGTGATCGGCGTTTCGGTTGGCGCTTTGGCTGGCTTTTATCGCGGCTGGGTAGAAGAGGTTCTAATGCGCATTACAGAATTTTTCCAAGTGCTTCCCACACTGTTATTTTCAATGGTGATTGTCGCACTTTTTGGCGCATCCCTGCCCATGATCACCTTTGCCATCGGGATTGTCAGTTGGACCGCAGTGGCCCGCATAACAAGATCGGAATTCTTGCGTATCCGTGAATTGGAATATGTCATGTCAAGCCGTGCCTCAGGCGCAAAAAATAGCACCTTAATGTTTCGGATCATTCTGCCCAATGCCTTGCCTCCAATTATCGTTCAAGCTGCGTTGATGGTGGGTTCGGCGATTTTGTTCGAAGCTGGGCTTAGTTTTCTAGGATTGACTGACCCTAATGTTGTCAGTTGGGGGCAAGTGATCGGGTCGAATAGGCAATACATTCTTGATGCCAGCTACACCGTGACAATACCCGGCATGGCTATTTTTGTAACAGTTTTGTGCATATCGCTGGTTGGTGATGGCTTGAACGACGCCTTAAATCCAAAATTGAGGCAACGCTGATGGTACCACTGCTTTCTGTCCAAAATCTTCGCATTGAACTGACCACCCGGGAAGGAACAGCACCTGTGGTTGATGATTTGTCTTTCGAGCTGA
>CBFHXE010000088.1:0-7733 GCA_965659715.1 uncultured Paracoccaceae bacterium
ATCCGTGTCTAGCCCCACCCGCATCAATCCGTCCACCACAGATTGCGCGACAAAATCATGGCGGTAAATTCCGCCGTCGACCACAAAAGCCGCGCAGGCAATGGCGCTATACTGGCCGGTCATGGCAAGCTTTTTGGCCATCAGCGGCATTTCAAAAGCCCCCGGGACATCAAAGACATCCACCTGCTCGCGTGGGATCAATTTTAAAAATCCTGCCAAAGCCTGATCTACAATATCGGCGTGCCAGCTGGCTTTGACAAAGGCGTATCGGGTGTGTGTCATCATCTTTCTCCTTTGGTTCAACAACACGTCACCCAAGGCGCAAGACAATGACAAAGGGCGCTTGATGCGCCTTTTATCACCGCTCTCTTTCATCCGGACTATAACCGTCGGCTCTGGCGTTTCACCAGATCTGCTGACACCCTTAAAGGGCCGCTCGTGGGCTCATGGGACGATGCCCATATACCACCGGTGGGGAATTGCACCCTGCCCTGAGAACGCTTTACGGTTGCCACATTAAAACCCCTCTGACAAGGTGATATGCGGCAAAACAAAAGAGGTTTGCGATGCATCCCAACCCAGTTTTTCGAAAAACCGATACGCGCCGCAGCTTGGATTTTGCGCGCCAAACGGGCTTTGGGCATCTTATGGTCGCTTCGGATGACATGCCGCTGGTCAGCCATATTCCTTTTTTGCTTGATGAAGCGCAGGGCGAGGTTGAGCTGCATCTGGTGCGTTCAAACCCGATGGCGCGGCTTTTGAAATCCGGCGCCCGCCCGGCCAAACTCGCCGTCATTGGGCCGCATGGCTATATTTCCCCTGATTGGTACGGGGTGAAAGATCAAGTGCCCACATGGAATTATGTGGCCGTGCATTTATCCGGCAGCCTGTCGCCGCAGCCGCAGGAAAATATCCGCGCTGTGATTGATCGCTTAGCAGAGGAATTTGAAGCCCGTCTTGCCCCTAAACCGGTCTGGAAAAGCAGCAAAATAACGCCGGATGTTTTGGATAAAATGATGCGCCAGATCGTGCCCTGCCGCCTAAGTATTGAGGATGTTCAAAGCACTTGGAAATTGGGCCAGAACAAACCCGATGCAGCGCGTTTGGGCGCGGCGGATCAAATCAGAAAAAGCGGGGTAGGGGCGCAAACAGCGGATCTGGCGGATTTAATGCAGCGCGCTGAGGCGCCGGAAAATGGCAAATAAAACTGGTCAGAGGCAGGCTGAGCCAGTAGATTTATGCACAGTCGCGATAAAGACGCGATACTGACGCGAAACAGACAGGTTAAATTCATGAAACTCATCTTCTCCCCGGCTTCTCCTTTTGTTCGAAAAGTGCGTGTTATGATCGGCGAAAGCGGGCTGACAGATCAGGTACAGCTCGTGCCCGTTCAGACCACCCCGCTGGTCACAGATCCGGCGGCGCGCAGCGCAAATCCACTGGGTAAAATTCCGGCTTTGGTTTTGGATGATGGTAAATCTCTGTTCGATAGCCGGGTTATATGCCTGTATTTAAACGATATTTCTGGCGCTGGGCTTTATCCTGCCGTACGGATTTGGGATGTCTTAACGCTTGAAGCGCTGGCAGATGGCATCATGGAGGCGGCTGTATTAATGGTTTACGAAGGGCGCCTAAGAGAGGAAGAAAACCGATCAGCGACCTGGGTTGAGGCGCAATGGGAAAAAATCACCCACGCGCTGGACGCGCTAGAGCGCCAAGAGTTCGCCGCGATGCAAGGCGATCTAAACATCGCCCACCTCGCCACCGCCTGCGCTCTAGATTATCTAGACTTTCGTCACGGTGCACGGGATTGGCGCAAAGGCCGTTCGGCTTTGGATAAGTGGCACAGCCAAATCTCACGCCGCACTTCGCTAAAGGCAACTTTACCGTCGGGTTAAACCCGCAGTTAAGCTTGTAGCGCTTTGACCTCGATTTCGCCCTCGTTGCGCGCTTGCATTGCCAATGCAGCCGCGTGCGCCGCTGCAGCAGTGGTGTAATAGGGAATTTTGTCAAACAGTGCGACTGAGCGGATTTCTCGACTATCTTCAACAGCTTGCGCGTCTTCGGTTGTATTCATCACCAGTGATATTTCCCCATCTTTCAACAAGTCATAAACGTTTGGCCGGCCTTCATACATTTTGTTGGTGACCTCGCAGCCGATGCCTTTTTGGTCCAAAAATGCAGCTGTGCCTCGTGTGGCCACAAGCGAAAACCCTAGATCAATCAATATTTGAGCCGTTTCCACAAGCTGAGGAGTTTTATCACTGTCCTTGATGGAAAAGAACACCTTGCCAACGGGCCCTGTGGAAGGGTCTGGCAAATCCATTCCAGCGCCCATTTGTGCCTTTAAAAAGGCCCGTGCAAAACTGCGGTCCCAGCCCATCACCTCACCGGTTGACCGCATTTCAGGGCCCAAAATTGTATCCACACCAGGAAAGCGTGCAAACGGCATTACCGCCTCTTTTACGCTAAACCAAGGCATATTTGGATCCGCCAAGGTCATTGGATCTGCCATCGGCAGGGTTTCTCCATAGGAGACATCTTTATAGGGTGCACGTAGTGGGAAGCTGTCCATTTTTTCACCAGCCATCAGCCGTGCTGCAATCGAAGCAATGGCGCTATCTGTTGCCTTTGCCACAAATGGCACTGTCCGGCTAGCCCGCGGGTTCACTTCGATGAGATAAATTGCACCATCTTTGACCGCAAATTGGACATTCATAAGTCCGACAACATTTAGCGCTAAAGCCAAAGCTTCGGTTTGAACTTTCAACTCGTTGATAATCTCTTTGGATAGCGAATGTGGCGGCAGCGAGCAGGCGCTATCACCTGAGTGCACTCCAGCCTCTTCGATATGCTGCATGATACCGGCAACATGCACGGTTTGCCCATCGCATAGCGCGTCTACATCGCATTCAATGGCACCTGAAAGATAGCTGTCGAGCAAAACCGGGCTGTCGCCTGAAACCACAACAGCTTCTTTAATATAACGCTCAAGCTGCGCCATATCGCGGACGATTTCCATTGCCCTGCCACCCAGAACATAAGAGGGGCGAATAACCAGCGGAAATCCAATATCACCAGCAATATCCAAAGCCTCGGCATCACTGCTGGCAATACCGTTTTTAGGCTGCTTTAGTCCCAATTGGTTCACCAGAGCCTGAAACCGCTCGCGGTCTTCAGCAAGGTCAATCGCATCGGGTGTTGTGCCTAAGATCGGAATGCCTTCGGCCTCAAGCGCATTAGCAAGTTTTAAGGGTGTCTGACCGCCGAATTGCACGATGACGCCGTGCAAAGTACCATTCCTTTTTTCAACCTCAAGCACCTCCATAACATGCTCAAAGGTCAGCGGTTCAAAATAAAGTCGATCCGAAGTGTCATAATCCGTAGAAACCGTTTCAGGGTTACAATTGATCATGATCGTTTCGTACCCTGCTTCGGTCAAGGCAAAACAGGCATGACAACAACAGTAGTCGAATTCAATGCCCTGACCGATCCGGTTGGGCCCGCCCCCAAGAATAACAACTTTTTTTCGGCTGCTGGGTCGCGCTTCGCACTCTACTTCGCCCATCATGGGCGCTTCATAGGTCGAATACATGTAGGGAGTTTGCGCTTCAAACTCGGCTGCACAAGTATCAATACGCTTAAATACTGCGGTTACCCCATGCGCATGCCGTGCATGCCGCACGTCCGCTTCGCTTAGGTTTGTAAGAGTTGCAAGGCGTGCATCGGTAAAGCCAAGCATTTTGAGCGAGCGCAGAGAGGCCTGATCTGTCGGCAGTCCATTCTTTTGGACTTGGCTCTCGGCGTCGATAATTTCGCGAATCCGTGCCAAAAACCAGGGATCGAATTTTGTCACAGAATGGATTTCGGTATCACTCAAGCCATGCCGCATTGCCTGCGCGATTGTGCGCAAGCGGTCGGGGGTTTGTTGGCTGATTGCCTTGATAATTGCCGATTTATCCGGTGCGCCAATAATGTCAACTTCATCGAAACCGGTTAGGCCAGTTTCCATTGATGCCAGCGCTTTTTGCAAGCTCTCGTGGATGGTCCGGCCAATTGCCATGGCTTCGCCAACGGATTTCATAGCTGTTGTAAGATGTGGCTCTGATCCGGGGAACTTTTCAAAAGCAAAGCGCGGAATTTTTGTGACCACATAGTCAATCGTGGGCTCAAAGCTTGCGGGTGTGACTTTGGTTATGTCGTTATCCAACTCGTCAAGCGTATACCCGACTGCAAGCTTTGCAGCGATTTTGGCAATGGGAAAGCCGGTCGCTTTCGATGCAAGAGCCGATGACCGCGAGACCCGCGGGTTCATTTCGATGACCACCATGCGCCCATCCTCTGGGTTTACGGCCCATTGCACGTTAGATCCACCTGTTTCCACACCGATTTCACGCAAAACGGCGATCGAACCGTTACGCATAATCTGGTATTCTTTGTCGGTAAGTGTAAGAGCGGGCGCTACAGTGATTGAATCGCCCGTATGCACACCCATCGGGTCAATATTTTCGATAGAGCAAACAATAATCGCGTTGTCCGCCGTGTCGCGAACAACTTCCATTTCAAACTCTTTCCAGCCCAAAAGCGACTCGTCGACCAAAATCTGATTAACTGGCGACGCATCCATGCCGCTGCGGCAGTAAAATTCATAATCGTCTCGGTTATAAGCCACCCCTCCGCCAGTTCCGCCAAGTGTGAACGCAGGCCGGATGATGGCTGGCAAACCAATATCGTCGAGCGCTTCAAGCGCCAAGCGAACGCCTTCGTTTAAGTCTGCTTTTCCATTTTGAGTTTGAGGAGCTGTAACAATGGTCGCCTTTGGATTTTCCAGACCGATGCGGTCCATAGCCTCTCGAAATAGCTTGCGATCTTCAGCCATTTCAATCGCGTCGCGTTTGGCGCCGATCATTTCGACCCCAAATTTCTCTAGAACGCCCATTTCTTCGAGTGCCAGTGAGGTATTCAGTCCGGTTTGTCCCCCCATGGTCGGTAAAAGGGCATCGGGCCTTTCTTTTTCAATGATTTTTGCAACAATATCTGGGGTTATTGGCTCGATATAAGTCGCATCGGCCAATTCGGGATCGGTCATGATCGTCGCGGGATTAGAATTGACCAAAATTACTCTGTATCCTTCTTCTCGAAGGGCTTTACAGGCTTGGGCGCCAGAATAGTCAAATTCACAGGCTTGTCCGATTACAATTGGACCGGCGCCAATAATCATGATCGATGAAATATCGGTTCTTTTGGGCATGTAAACACCTTTGGTGTGGCAGCAATTGCGGGCTGCCCACTCTGGGGCACCGCAAATTGTTCTGCGTTATAGACAACCAGTGGAAAGGTTCAAGAGGGATCGGAAAATAAACCAAAAAGGCCGCAAATGAATAGGCAGCCAATCTCGGTTTTTGTATACCACAGGCACAGGGTATAGGGGTGGTAATTGTGCAGGTTATATTTGAAACGGGTCCAACAGGCTCGGCTGCGTTATTTTCACAGCCAGTCAGTATGATCCTGGCGCGACAACCATCAGAGGTAGATACGGCTTTAGACAGGATGGATGCTGCCCTAAATGAAGGGTATTGGATCGCTGGCTATTTTAGTTATGAGCTTGGATATGCGATTGAGCCAAAACTGTTAAACTCGATGCCAAAGGATCGACGGCAACCGCTGCTTTCGTTAGGCGTTTATGAATGTCCAAAAGACAAACCAATTTTTGAGAATTCAGAAGTTTGGTTTGGGACCTTTACCCCACAATGGTCTGCTGCCGATTATCAAAACGCTTTTGAGCAAGTGCATAGATATATTTCGGCGGGTGATATTTATCAGGCAAATTTGACTTTTCCCTTGCATGCAGAAATCCACGGTACATCAGAGGCAATTTTCTCCACGCTTAAACAAGCCAAGCAAGAAAATTACCGCACCCTTGTTATACAAGAAAACCAACCGGATATAATTTCCTGCTCTCCTGAGCTGTTTTTTAATTTAGATCGCGATGGAATGCTTGAAACGCGACCAATGAAGGGCACCCAACCGCGCAGTTCTGACCCAACTAAGGATAAAGAATTAAAATCATTTTTGGCTGATGACCCCAAAAATAGAGCTGAGAATTTGATGATTGTCGATCTTTTGCGTAATGATCTTTCCCGCATCTGCCGACAAGGCTCTGTAAAGGTGCCGCAGCTTTTTGAAATTGAAAGCTATTCCACCGTACACCAAATGACCTCTCGCATTGTCGGACAATTGCAAACAGGAAAACACCTATCTGATATTTTCCGGGCACTTTTCCCATGTGGGTCAATTACGGGAGCTCCAAAAATAAGGGCAATGGAGATTTTAAACGCTCTCGAGCCGTCGGCTCGAGATGTGTATTGTGGTTCTATTGGGTGGGCTGCTCCGGATGGTCGGGCAGAATTTAATGTGGCGATTAGAACATTATTTTTGGAAAACAACTTTGCTCAGCTAAACGTCGGTGGTGGCGTGGTCTACGATAGCACGGCAGAATCAGAATATGAGGAGGCTTTATGGAAAGCCCGCTTTGTACAGAGATCCCCAGTAACTGCCGCTTGATCGAAACTTTTCGGTTTGATCCAAAAGCTGGAGCAGTACATATTTCACTACATTTAAAGCGGATGGAGAATAGTGCGAAGGCACTTGGATTTCCATTTTGCGACAAAGCTGCGCTAACAGAGATCAGCAATTTAAAGAGTCAGCGCCCTTTGCGGTGCAGGTTGACGCTAGGAGAATTGGGTGACTTTGATCTTAAATCAGAGGCTTTGGGAGATACCAAGCCGGTTTGGAAAATTGCCATTGCAGATCAGAGACTATGCTCATCTGATCCATGGCTACTCCATAAAACAACACAAAGAAGAATTTATGATGAAGCTAGATCAACCCTGCCGAAAGAACTTGATGAACTTTTGTTTGTAAATGAAAAAGGGGAAGTTTGCGAAGGCACAATCACCAATGTTTTTGTCCAATTGATCGATGGGGGTTGGATCACGCCGCCCTTAATGAGCGGTTGCCTTCCAGGAATTTTACGTCAGATAAAGCTGCAATCGGGGTCTGTTAGGGAAGCAGTTGTCACGATCAATGAACTTTTGAAATGTCGTCAAATTAGGGTTGGAAATTCATTGCGGGGTGAAATCTTAGCAGAACTCTTGTGACTGATGGCTTGACATCGGGCCCGCAACCTTGTGTATCGGCACAAACTTAATTTACCCGCTCGAAAGGCCAAACCTATGCATGCCTACCGCAGCCATACCTGTGCTGACTTGAATGTTTCCCATGTTGGAAAAACTGTTCGTCTTTGCGGATGGGTTCACCGCGTACGCGATCACGGCGGTGTTTTGTTTATTGATTTGCGTGACCACTATGGAGTGACGCAGGTGATCGCTGATGCAGATAGCCCAGTGTTTTCGCAGGTTGAAGAATTGCGCAGCGAATGGTGCATTCGAATTGACGGAAATGTATTGGCCAGAGATGAAAGCCTCATAAACCCAAAGCTTCCTACTGGAGAAGTCGAAGTGTTTATTCGGGACATGGAAGTTCTAGGCGCCTCAGAAGAGCTTCCTCTTATGGTGTTTGGTGACCAAGAATATCCCGAAGAAACCCGTCTTCGATATCGCTATTTGGACTTGCGAAGAGAAAAGCTACAAAACAATATGAAATTGCGTTCTGACGTAGTGGCCTCGATCCGCAAACGGATGTGGGATGTGGATTTCAGAGAGTTCCAAACC
>CBFHXE010000089.1:0-7361 GCA_965659715.1 uncultured Paracoccaceae bacterium
TGCATTAAAATCAATGATTTGGGCGCTTTGATTGAAAGATCCGACTGAGGCATCTATGGCAAATGTATCAGAGCCGTCACCGCCGGTTAAAACATCTGCTTCTTGTGCGATGAGTAATTCATCCCCTTGCCCGCCATTTAGAAAGTCTCTTACGGTTTCTGAGCCACCCTCAACATGGTCATCGCCGTTCCCGCCAAACAGCACGTCCTCACCGGCACCTCCGACTAAGCTATCATTTCCATCATTGCCGTGTAGACCATCGTCGCCGTCATTCCCAAAAAGGGTATCTGAACCCGCACCACCTGTCAGCGTATCATCGCCTTCGTTGCCAGACAGGGTGTCGTTGCCCATGTGCCCCCAGATGTTGTCTGCATCGTCGCCGCCTTGGATTTGATCATCGCCAAAACCGCCATGCAGGTCGTCTTGGCCGCTTTCGCCAAGCAGCGTATCATTGCCGTCACCGCCAAGCATCTGATCACCGTCGCTTCCGCCCGACAACAGGCCATCGCCTGCATAACCATTGACCTGATCATCGCCGTTCATGGCGTCAATGACGTCATCTAAATCTGTTCCAGATAGTACATCTGAGGCCGGTGTCGCGATATTTTGCGATGCCAATAGCTGTTCTTGCGCCTCGTCTTCTGCGGCTGTGTCGTCTTCTTCCAATTCGGTTAGATCAACGTCAGTATCTATCGGGCCCATCATTAACCCGCCAAG
This sequence comes from uncultured Paracoccaceae bacterium, assembly GCA_965659715.1. GTDB lineage: Bacteria > Pseudomonadota > Alphaproteobacteria > Rhodobacterales > Rhodobacteraceae > CABZJG01. The sequence continues at coordinate 718 of CBFHXE010000089.1, forward strand.
CATAAGCAGACTCACCATTCCAGTAAAAAATATCATTTCATCACTGCTCTTATAACGCCCCTTCATGATAGTGCGGGATCAAGTGGTCTCAGACAATTGCAATGTGGAAATCTGGTTAACGATAGTCTTAAAAAAAGGTAAATTTTCATACCAAAAACCTGCACTACTGGCAGAGTCTGCTTTGCGCCAAGTTTTGCGATTAAAAAGCAATTCGAGCGCTGCTTTTAAGAATTTTATATTGTTACAAGCAAGATCTAGAAGTGCATATTGCCAATAAAGCGCCTCGCACTGGACTGAAAATATTCATTAATCGCGCAAATGATGAGGGCGATTGCCGGATCAGAAGGCTTGCTCATATGGTGCTGCTGTCTGATTTGATCGCCCAAAGTTGGGGCTGCGTCGCATAGCTTAAATAGAGCGGGTGCTTTGGATGCCCGGCTTTGGTCGTTCCTAAATTGTAGATCGGTGCGTTAACCAATGTGAGCAATTTAGCCACCTCGGCCCCGCGTTCAAGGTGGGCGCCATGGGTACCCCAGGCGGCAATCACCTGATCAGCCCATGCACAAGCATTGCGAATCGCAGCATCATTATCTCGGCCCACAGGATCGGCGGCGGCGCGCATTTTTTTAGGATCCGTATCGCGCCAGGCAAAGATATTGGTGACGCAAAATGCTCCAAAGCCTAGGGCTCGGGCGCGCTGTTCACAGCGCTCAACCGTTGGATCATTTTGCACTTCGGTCGCGGTAGATGGGTTCAGCATGACAAAATTAACTTTGCGCCCCTCAGCCTCCCAAACTCGGGTTAAGCTATAGCGATAGGAGCGGCAATCTGAATAAATCGCGGTCGAAAAGGCATCACCTTTTTGATGGGTTTTGGTAATCATAGGTTTTAGTCCTACGCCTTTTTATATGGGACCGCACGCTTTAAAACTATTGCAAAACCTGCCCCAAGAAACCAGCCCAAAATGGTCTAAATCCGCTGTCTGTTTTGCGTCAGTATCACGTCTGTATCGCGGAGGTGCCAGAATGCAAAAACACCCGGTTTGGGTGCAATTCACCCGATTTATAGATGCCGACGGCCACGGCCTGTCCGTCAACAGCAGTCCAGCAGGCATCGCCGTAGCTAAGATCATTTGAAATAACCATGCCCGGATTGCCGTTGCGCAGCCGCGCAGCGGCTTCCGCAGAGCAGGGCACCTGCGGCAATTCTTCAAGCGCTATTTCCAGCGGGATGAGGTGGCTATCCAGCTTGGGCGTTCTGGCCAGTTTTTCGATCTGTTCGAATGAAAGCCCATCGGCGACCTCGAAGGGGCCTGCCCAAGTGCGGCGCAATTCTATAACATGGCCATAGCAACCCAAACTATTGCCCAAATCCCGCGCGATCGAGCGGACGTATCCGCCTTTGCCGCAGATCAGCTCAAGTACAACATGATCTTGATCCAGCCGATCAAGCATGATCAGGCTTTCCACAAACAGCGGCCGCGCTGTTAGCTCCATCTCTTTGCCGGCGCGGGCCAAAGCATAGGCGCGCTGGCCATCAACTTTGACAGCTGAAAATTTCGGCGGGATCTGTTCAATATCCCCAACAAACCCATTGAGCGCCTCTTTGAGACTTTCATCATCGGGGCGCAACTTGCTTTCCTCGATCACTTCGCCTTCCGCATCATCGGTATTGGTGGCCTGACCAAGCCGTACGGTAAATTCATAGGCCTTTAGCGCATCGGTCACATAGGGCACGGTTTTGGTCGCCTCGCCCAAGGCCACCGCCAGAACGCCGGTTGCCTCGGGATCAAGCGTTCCGGCATGGCCGGCTTTCTTAGCATCCAGTGCCCAGCGGACTTTGTTCACAACCGCCGCCGAGCTGATGCCAGCCGGTTTGTCGACCACAATCCATCCGGAAATATCGCGTCCTTTGCGTCGCCGTGCCATTCTTGCTCCTGATACCCGTACAAAGGCGCTGCCTAAATCAGCGCGCAGCGCGCGTCAATTGCTTGCAGGTCAATTCAACGGGTTCGGTTTGGCTTTGTTAAACCGACAGGCAGATGTATTTCATTTCCAGATAGTCGTCGATCCCATGATGGCTGCCTTCGCGGCCAAGACCGGATTGTTTGACCCCGCCAAAAGGGGCGACTTCGGTGGAAATTATACCGGTATTCACCCCGACGATGCCGTACTCCAGTGCTTCGGCGACCTTGTAGACACGGCTGAGGTCTTTTGCATAAAAATATGAGGCCAGACCAAAGATGGTATCATTGGCCAAGGCGATCACCTCGTCTTCGTCTTCAAACTTGAAAAGCGGGGCAAAGGGACCAAAGGTTTCTTCGGTTGACACCGCCATATCCTTGGTTGCACCGGTCACAATTGTGGGGGCAAGGAAGTTGCCTGGCCCTTGGGGTGTTTCGCCGCCCAAGATCACCTTGGCGCCTTTGGCGGTGGCATCGGCGATATGCTCTTGGACTTTGGTAATAGCTTCTGGGTTGATCAGCGGTCCGAGGGCCGTGTCGGCCGCCATCCCGTCGCCGACCTGCATTTTGCCCACGGCAGCGGCAAGTTTTTCCGCAAAGGCGTCATAAATACCGGCTTGAACATAAATCCGGTTGGCGCAGACGCAGGTCTGGCCGTTGTTGCGGAATTTGCACATAATCGCGCCTTCTACGGCGGCGTCCAGATCTGCATCATCAAACACGATAAACGGCGCGTTGCCGCCCAGTTCCATGGAACATTTAACCACATTATCGGCCGCTTGGCGCAGCAGAATACGGCCCACTTCAGTTGATCCGGTAAAGGTCAGCTTGCGCACCGCCGGGTTTTCACAAAATTCCTTGCCGATCTCTGAGGACCGAGAGGAAGGAATAATGGACAGCACGCCTTTCGGAAGCCCCGCCCTGTCTGCCAGCACCCCCATCACCAAGGCCGAAAGCGGGGTTTCCTTGGCAGGGCGCGCCACAAAAGCGCAGCCCGCCGCCAGCGCAGGGCCGGCTTTGCGGGTGATCATCGCATTGGGAAAGTTCCAAGGTGTGATTGACGCTGCAACACCGATCGGCTGCTTAAGTACAGTGATGCGCTTGTCGGGCTGATGGCCGGGGATGGTTTCGCCGTAAATGCGTTTGGCCTCTTCTGCGAAAAACTCGATAAATGATGCGCCATAGGCCACCTCACCGCGGGCTTCGGCCAGCGGTTTTCCCTGTTCAGCGGTTAGAATAAGCGCCAGATCTTCGGCGTTTTCCATCATTAGATCGTACCATTTGCGCAGGATCACGCTGCGCTCTTTTCCTGTGCGCGCGGCCCATTCCTTTTGCGCGGCTTGGGCGGCGGCAATGGCCTCAGCGGCTTGCGCGCGGCTGAAATCGGCGACCTGCGCGATGACATCGCCGCGCGCCGGATTGGTCACATCAAAGGTATCGCATGATGCGCCATCCACCCAGTCACCCGCCAGATAGCCCTTGGTGGCCAGAAGGTCCGGATCTTTCAACAGACCCGCCAAGTTTGTCATTTCATCCAACATGTCCAACTCCTAAAAAACCGCTCGACTTCGCCCAAGCATCTCTGCAAACTATTTTAAAGATTGCAATGAGGAATTTATGATAGATTACGATGATGCCTACGCCAACGCAGCCTATATTCCCAATGCAGAGGGCTTTATTGAAAAATGGGCCCAAGAGGCCGAGGCGTTTCGCGTGCAGGCTTTGGCGCAGGGCTGCGCTGAAATAGATATCCCCTACGGGTCAAGCGCACGGCAGAAATTTGATCTCTTTGCCCCGAAAGCGGCTTCACACGGCGTTCTAATCTTTGTGCATGGGGGCTATTGGCTAAAGTTCGATAAATCCTACTGGTCGCATCTGGCCAAAGGTGCACTTCAGCGCGGCTGGCATGTGGCTCTGCCCTCTTATGATCTATGCCCCGAGGTGCGTATCAGCGATATTTCACGTCAAATTGCCCGCGCAGTGCAGGAGATCACCAATCGCTGCGCGGGGGCGATTGTCCTTGCCGGCCATTCCGCCGGTGGCCATTTGGTGTCGCGTATGGGGGTCGGGGATCTGCTGCCGGACGCTGTGCAGGCGCGTATTGCCCATGTGATGGCCATATCGCCGGTGTCGGATTTGCGCCCACTTTTGCATACTGCCATGAACCGTTCGTTTCAAATGGATATGGTAGCGGCTGAGGCAGAAAGCCCTGCTTTGATGGCCAAACCAAAAGGCAAAGTCACGGTCTGGGTGGGCGCTGATGAGCGGCCAGTGTTTCTAGATCAGGCGCGGTGGTTGTCACAGGCATGGGAAGCCCCCTTGGTGGTGGATGAAGATAAACATCATTTCGATGTGATCGAGGGCCTCAGCGACACGCAAAGCGAGATGATAAGCTGCCTTTTGGATATTTAAACCCAAATGCTGCTGCCGTGGTTGCCCCTGCAATAGATCATTGCATTAACCGGCGCGTTCCGCCAATGCCTCGACAATACCCGGCAGTTTGGCAAAATTGTCAAAGCGGGTTGCCGCCTTGAAATAGGAAAGCTCTTTCTTGCGGTATCCAAGCGTGAACAGCGCGAAATCAAATGCGGCGTTTTGCGCCGTGTCGTAATCGGTTTCGCTATCGCCCACATAAAGCGCGGCTTTGGCGCCCAAAAGCTCAAGGCAGCGGTGTAGCGGGGCCGGGTCGGGTTTTTTCACCGGCAGGGTGTCGCCCCCTACCATGGCGTCGAAAAAATCCGCCATGCCAAGAAAATCAAGGTCGGCTTGCGCAGCATCAAAGGGCTTATTGGTGCAGATCGCAAGCGCGGTCCCCTGTGCCTTTAGGCTTTTAAGCGCGTCCAGAACCCCCGGATAGGGTTTTTCAAAAAATCGCTGGGGTCGGTGTAATGCACCATCACTTTTGTGCAAAGCTCTGCGTGCATCTGCAGCGGAATGCTGCGCGCTTTCATCACCTGTTGCACAAGATTGGGCAGCCCTCTACCGATAAAAGACGTCACAGTTGGCAAATCAAGCGCGTCGTAGCCTTCGCTGCTGAGCATTTTGTTCACAGCGGCGTGGATATCCGGCGCGCTGTCAATCAACGTGCCGTCGAGGTCAAAAACAACAGCCCTCACGCGTCTTTCCATTTGATCGAGCATCCCATTGAGGCAATTTGATCTTTGGGGCCATGGCCGGTTTCGGCCACTTGCTTCATGGCTTCAAACAGATCACGGCGCAGGTCGGCAGGGCCGGCTGTGCTGGTTGAGGCATCAAGCCGGCCGCGGTATTGCAGCGCATGACTGCTGTTAAAGCCAAAGAAATCCGGCGTACAGGCCGCGCCGTAGCTGCGCGCAACCGCTTGGGTTTCATCGTAAAGATAGGGGAAAGGAAAATCCTGCTCGTTGGCCAGTTTGGCCATATTCTCAAAGCTGTCCTGCGGATAGGCCGCCGCGTCATTGGCGCTAATGGCGGCAACGCCGATGCCCAGTGTTTTCAGATCTCGCGCATCGCGAATGATCCGGTCCAGCACCGAAAGCACATAGGGGCAATGGTTGCAGATAAACATCACCAATGTGCCGTTTACCCCGCTGATATCTGCCAAAGATAGGGTTTCGCCGCTGGTGGCAGGAAGGGCAAAGTCGGGCGCTGCCCAACCGAAATCGCATACTGGGGGAATGGCTGCCATCTTTTATCCTTTTGCCGCTGTGCGAATGGCGCGGATGTTATTACCATAAGGCGCGGGGTTTTGCACCGACCCACCTTTGAATACGGCCGAGCCAGCAACCAGAACATCGGCCCCCGCCGCCGCCATCAAAGGCGCCGTTTCGGGGGTAATGCCGCCATCAATTTCAATGTGAATGGGCCTATCCCCGATCATCGCCCGCAGTTTGCGGGTTTTTTCCACTTGTGAGTGGATAAACTTCTGCCCGCCAAAGCCCGGGTTCACGGTCATCACACACACCAGATCCACCATGTCCAGCAGGTATTCAATGCTTTCTGCCGGTGTGGAAGGGTTGAGCGCAATGCCCGCCTTGCAGCCGGCGGCGCGAATGGCTTGCATGGTGCGATGGCTGTGCGGGCCGGCTTCGATATGGGCGGTGATGATATCCGCGCCTGCATCGGCATAGGCCTGAATATAAGGATCGACCGGCGCAATCATCAAATGCACATCCATCACCGTGTTGATATGCTTGCGAATGGCTGCGCAAAGCGGCGGTCCAAAGGTTAGGTTGGGCACGAAATGGCCGTCCATCACATCCACGTGGACCCAGTCGCATCCCTGTGCCTCAATGGCCTCAATTTCCTGACCGAAGTTGGCGAAATCTGCGGATAGGATCGAGGGGGCAATTTTAATCGAGCGATCAAGGGCCATCGGGCGCATCTCCTGTGTACCAGAGCTTTGGCGGCTATTTTTTGGCGGCAGGGCCATGGGGTGGTTTCGCCCCTGTCTAAACCGGTTAGGGCGCACGCGCAAGCATGGCAGATCGCAATGCTTGAACCTATATTAGGGCTTGCGTTTGCGTGTATTTCAGGCTTTAGACAGCGCAGGCTAGGGCGATGGCGTCGCCCCGCTGCTGCTGCAAAGATATCAGCGTGCCTAAACTTATCAGTCCTGAACGCCGGGACCTTCTTTTGCAACGTGTCAATGGAGGGTCAAAAAATGACTGCACGTCCAGAATTCTATCGTTTCCACAATGGG
>CBFHXE010000090.1:0-7341 GCA_965659715.1 uncultured Paracoccaceae bacterium
TTTCAACGCTATGTACCGCATTTGCCCGCTGGCGGGGAAATCGTTCTCTTTGACCGTTCATGGTACAACCGCGCCGGTGTTGAGCGGGTCATGGAGTTTGCCACCGAAGATCAGGTCGAGCAGTTCTTTCGCGATGTTCCAGAATTTGAACGCATGCTTGTACGGTCCGGCATTATCGTTCTGAAGTACTGGTTTTCGATAACGGATGAAGAACAGCAACTGCGGTTTCTGACCCGCATTCATGATCCGATGAAGCAATGGAAGCTTTCGCCAATGGATCTTGAAAGCCGGATACGGTGGGAACAATACACCAAAGCCAAAGAAGAAATGTTTGCCCGTACAAACATTGATGAGGCGCCTTGGTATATTGTGGAAGGCAATGACAAGCGCCGTGAAAGGCTAAACTGTATCGAACATGTGCTGAGCAAAATACCTTATGATGAAGTGCCTTCGGACAAGGTCACGCTGCCCGAGCGGGTCTTTAACCCTGACTATGAACGCCGCGTTTTGCCAGACGACTTATATGTTCCAAAAATCTATTGAACTATCAAAAGTCCACTTGTAGCTGGGCATTGCCTATTGAAAAGGGTCGGGTGCGATATTGGCGCCGCAGACCAGAACTGCGATTTTTTCATCTTTTTCGGGCGTATATGCGCCGCTGATCAGGGCCGCCAACGCGGTTGCACCAGCCGGTTCCACCAATTGGCGTTGCGATTTCCACAGCAATCTTTGCGCCTCGGTGATCGCCTGATCTTCGACCAGAACCGACTGCATGGCGGTTTCATTTGCCACATCAAAGCAAATCTGCCCAATGCGCTTGGCCCCAAGGGCATTAGAGGCAACACCTGAAATGTCCACATCAACGGGCGCGCCGTTTTTAAGCGCAGAGTTCAAAGCACTGCAGGTTTTAGGTTCGACAGAGACCACTTTTCGCCGCCCGTTCAGCCAAGCGGCGATGCCTGCGATTAAACCGCCGCCGCCTGCAGCCACAAGAACTGTATCCGCCGCCAACCCCTGATCTTCCCACTCCAAGGCCAAAGATCCCTGACCGGCAACTGTTGCCACCGTATCATAGGCGTGGACTTGCTCTGCGCCGGTTTCGGCTTCCCATGCCAAGGCTTGCTCAAAGGCATTTGCATAGGCACCCGGGACAACCTGCAAATCTGCACCAAGATCGCGGATCAAAGCAATTTTTGACGGGCCGGCTATTTCGGGCACATAAATACGGGCTGGATGCCCAAGCTGCCGCGCAGCATAGGCCACCGCTGCACCATGATTGCCACCAGAGGCGGCCACAAGCCCTGCGGGCCCCGGGGTTTTTGTTAAAAGGGTGTTGAATGCGCCGCGGGGCTTAAAGCTTCCGGTATGCTGCATTTGCTCGAATTTCACTTCGATTGGGCGCGAAAGCCCAAGCCCGCCAATCACTGCCGTTGGTGTGCGCAGCACATGGCCGTTGATACGGGCGCTTGCGGCGCTGATCTCGTGTTGCCAGTCGGTCATACTATTGCCTCAACTCGATGTGGTGTCCCATTTCTTTACCCAAGTTCTTATGCGCAAACAATGGCCTATAAGGCTTTGGGCACCAGAGCGGGCATGACGGGCAGCATCTAGGTCACTGCATTAGGCAACAAAAAACCCCCATGGAAATATCCTGGAGGTTTTTGCATCTAGGTTTTGAACCTGACTTAGCTCATGCCTTCGCGTTGGGCCTTTTTGCGCGCCAACTTGCGGGCACGGCGGATCGCTTCAGCTTTTTCACGCGCTTTTTTCTCAGACGGTTTTTCGAAATGCTGCTTGAGCTTCATTTCACGAAACACGCCTTCGCGTTGTAGCTTTTTCTTCAGGGCGCGAAGCGCCTGATCGACATTATTGTCGCGAACACTAACCTGCATGTGGTTGTCACCACCTTTCTAGTTTAAAGTTGCATAAAGGTGCAGGAGTTGGCCTAATAGCAAGACGCGCTACCCTTGTCTAGTGGCGATATAAGGAGACTGGATTTGACACAAAATGCGCATCAAGATGCAAATGCAAAGCTGTTAGAGGCGATTTTGCAGCATGTGCCCTTTGATGGCTGGTCGCAGCTCTCCTTTCAAGCGGCCTGCAATGACTGCGGGATAGACCCATCAGTTGCCCAAATTCGATGTCCCAGAGGGGCGCTGGATCTGGCCGTCCTATTTCATCATGCTGGCGATCAGGCGATGCAAAGGCAATTGGATGATATGGATTTATCGGGTCTGAAGTTTCGTGAAAAGGTCACGGCGGCAGTGCGGGCGCGGATTGAGGTTATTTCCGATAAAGAAGCCGTTCGGCGGGGATCGACGTTGTTTTCATTGCCGCAAAATGCAGCGGAAGGTGCAAACCTTATTTGGGGCACAAGCGATGCGATCTGGACCTATCTCGGGGACACCTCTGCCGATGTGAACTGGTACACAAAACGCGCCAGTTTGAGCGCGGTCTATGGCGCTTGCATCCTATACTGGCTGGGCGACGATAGCCCAGAGCATCAGGCGACATGGGATTTTCTGGATCGCCGAATAGAAAATGTAATGCAGTTTGAAAAAGCAAAAGCCGAAATTAACAAAAACGCGGCTTTTAAACCGCTGCTGGCCGGACCAATTTGGTTGGCAAGCAAAATAAAAGCCCCCGCAACAAAGCCGGAAACCACCTTGCCGGGGCAATGGCGAAATTGAACTTAAGAGCGTTGATATGACCAATTCTATGCGTGCGATCGAAATAAGCCAAGCGGGCGGCCCCGAGGTGCTAAGCCTGTGCGAGCGTCCAGTTCCAAAACCTGCCCATGGGCAGGTGGTTATAAAACTGGCCTATGCCGGGGTAAACAGGCCCGATGCATTGCAGCGCGCCGGGCTTTATAATCCGCCCAAAGGCGCCAGTGATCTGCCGGGGCTTGAAGCCTCTGGCACTGTGGCCGCCGTGGGCAGCGGTGTGAGCGACTTAAAAATCGGCGATACAGTTTGCGCCCTTTTGCCCGGCGGCGGCTATGCCGAATATGCCGCGACACCTGCGGCCCATTGTCTGCGGGTGCCAAAGGGGTTGGATCTGCGCTCTGCTGCCTGTTTGCCAGAGACATATTTCACTGTCTGGACCAATGTGTTTATGCGCGGCGCCTTGCAAGCGGGTGAGCGGTTCTTGGTGCATGGGGGCTCTTCCGGTATTGGCACAACGGCGATCCAGCTTGCCTCTGCCTTTGGCGCGCGGGTCTTTGCCACCGCTGGCTCGGCGGAAAAATGTGATGCCTGCACCGCGCTTGGCGCCGAGCGGGCGATCAATTACCGCAGTGATGATTTTGTTGACGTGATCAATGCCGAGGGCGGCGCCAATTTGATATTGGATATGGTGGGGGGCGATTATATCCCGCGCAATATCCGCGCCTTGGCCGATGATGGCCGCTTGGTGCAAATTGCCTTTCTGCAAGGTCCAAAGGTTGAATTGAATTTTGCCCAGCTGATGACCCGACGCTTAACCATCACCGGCAGCACGCTGCGGCCGCAATCTGACCTTGCCAAAGCAAAAATTGCCGAACAGCTGCTTCAAAACGTCTGGCCGCTATTGGATCAGGGCCGGCTGCATCCGGTGATCGACAGTACCTTTGATCTTACCGAGGCTGCCGCTGCGCACGCCCGGATGGAAAGCAGCGTCCACATTGGAAAGATCGTGCTAAAGGTTGCCGAAGAGTGAAGACTAAAGGGTATATTTTTAAACTCAATATGGCACAGGAGCTAAAGCACAAATGTTGTGCGCAGTTTATGTTCGTGTAAGCGTTCTTAACAGATAATTGCCATAATTTTGCTTTAGTTTGGGACGATATTTTAATGTCTACTTTCGTGACGGACACGGACATCTAGATTTATCCATTTCTATCAAATTTTAACCGGATTATGAGCATATGAAAAAGCATTGCCTTTTAATAATGGTCCCGAACACTGGTATGGTTCACACAGAGTTCATGAAATCAATAATTGGACTAACCCAAAGCCTTCAAACAAAAAACATAGCCTTTCTTTTGAAAACAGTTGAGTTTTCGGATATTGTGATGTCACGCAATTACCTGCTGTCATATTTTTTATCCCATGAGAAATTTAGCCACGCGTTATTTATAGACAGCGATTTGTCCTTTAAACCCGAGCAATTTTACCGGTTGTTTGATTTTGATGCCGAATTTGTTGCAGCAGCCTATCCCAACCGGCGTATGGCGGAAGGGATTCTAAAGGCTGTGTGGAATGGGCAAAAAAGGCTTCAAATAACCAGAGCGAAACAGAAATGATCCAAGAAACCCTCGCTGGTGCGATGCTGCATTATCTGGTCACGCGTCACGCGTCCCAAACAACATCTATAACAGAAGAGCAAAAAGATGGCTTTCACACAGCGGCTTCGCTGGCAGGCGGTTTTAGCCTGATCAAACGTGCGGTTCCCGAGAAAATGGTTCAAGCGGGTGTGGCGCAACTTTTCCCGCGCGCAGGCCGCCTGAATATATATCAAGACGCGCCGCATTTTGCCGATTTTTTCTCACATTTACCAACTGAAGAAAACCAAGCTCTGTTGGGTGAGGATCAGAGCTTCTGCAAACGCTGGGTGCAGGGCTGCGGCGGCAAAATCTGGGTGGATGGTGCATCAAAAATTACACATCATGGCAACTATGCATTCCGCGGCGATTATTCCAAATCAGACCAGAACATTGTTTCTTAGGCGTGTGGCTTGTGATTTCTTGATTTGGCTGGATATCAGGCTCTAACCCGCGATGAGGTCGGATCATACATCGGCTTGAGCGACGCTTCCGCTTTCACGCGCGTGCCCGCCACATCAATTTCATAGTTTGAGGCCAGCAATTGATCCGCAGTTTGTGACGTGCAGGGCACATATCCCATGCCCATTGCGCCGCCCAAATGGTGGCCGTAAGCGCCCGAACTGACGTAGCCAATAATCTCACCATCGCGTAAAATAGGCTCGTTATGATAGAGCAACGGCTCAGGATCGGTGAGCTTGAATTGCATCAAGCGCTTATCAAGTCCGGCGTCTTTTTTGCGCAGCACCGCATCGCGGCCGATAAAGTCGGGTTTGGCGGTTTTAACCGCGAATCCCAGACCCGCCTCAAGCACATGATCTTCGCAGGTTATATCATGGCCAAAATGGCGAAAGGCTTTTTCACTGCGGCAGCTGTCCATCACATGCATTCCGCATAGCTTCATCTGATGATCCGCGCCGGCTTCATAAAGGGTTTCGAAAACATGGCCGGCCATATCGCTGCTGACATAAATTTCCCAGCCCAGCTCGCCCACATAGCTGACCCGATGGACCCGTGCGAGGCCCATTCCGATCTCGATCTCTTGCATAGTGCCAAAAGGGTTGGCAGCGTTGCTAAAGTCATTGGGCGATACTGCTTGCATCAAGGCCCGCGCATTAGGCCCCATTACGGCCAAAATGCCTTCGGATGCGGTCACGTCGGTGATCACCACATTATGCTCGCCCATGTGGCGGCGCAGCCAGGTTTCATCCGCGAGGCGCGTTGCGGCTGGCGTGACCACCAGATAGGCGGTTTCAGAAAGCCGCGTAACCGTGACATCAGCTTCAATGCCGGCGGCAGCGTTTAAAAACTGGGTATAGGTGATTTTGCCCACCAGCCCGGACATATCTGCGCCGCATACATGGTTCAAAAAGGCCTCGGCATCGCGGCCCTCGACCCTGATTTTGCCAAAGGACGACATATCATACATGCCCACTGCATTGCGAATGGCGCGATGTTCACGGGCCGCGTTTTCAAACCAGTTTTGGCGTTTCCACGAATATTCATAATCGCGCTCTTGGCCCTTATCTGCGAACCAGTTTGCCCGCTCCCAACCGGCAAGTTCGCCAAAAACAGCGCCTCTTTCTGCCAAATGGCTGTGAAACGGCGTGCGCCGCACGCCGCGGGCTGTGGCCTTTTGGCGAAATGGATAATGATCGGCGTAAAGCAGACCCAGAGTTTCTGTTGAGCGTTCAAAAAGATAATGCTTATTGCCCTGAAATGGCTGCATCCTAGTGATATCCACATCGCCAAGATCAAACGGTTTTTCGCCGCCGTCCATCCATTGACTGAGCGCCATGCCCGCGCCGCCCGCTGATTGGATACCTATCGAATTAAAGCCGGCCGCAACCCAGACATTGTCCATCTCGGGCGCCAGTCCCAGATGATAGGCATCATCGGGGGTAAAACTTTCCGGTCCATTGAAAAATGTGTGGATGCCGGCTTCGCCCAGCATCGGCATCCGGTTCACGGCCATTTCTAGGATCGGCTCAAAATGGTCGAAATCCTCGGGCAGCTGGTCGAATTCAAAATCATCGGGAATGCCGTCCATCGCCCAGGGTTTTGAATTTGGCTCAAACGCGCCCAGCATCATTTTGCCGGCATCTTCTTTGTAATAGGCGCATTCATCGGGCACCCGAAGAACCGGCAGCTGGCTTAATCCCTCAATCGGCTCAGAGACGATATAAAAATGCTCGCAGGCATGAAGTGGTACATTGGTCCCTGCCATGCGGCCAACCTCATGACCCCACATGCCACCGCAATTTACAATCATATCACAGCTGATATGCCCATGGCTGCCGTCTTCGGCCTGCCAGTCCACACCGGTGACGCGGCGGCCGGCACGTGCAATACCTGTGACCTTGACCCGCTCTTGCACCAAAGCGCCGCGTTGCCGTGCGCCTTTGGCAAGCGCCAGTGCGATATTGGCCGGATCGCCTTGGCCGTCTTTATCCAGAAATACGCCCGCCTTGACGCCCTCAAGGTTTAAATGGGGATAACGCGCGCCGACCTCTTGGGCAGATATTTCTTCAATATCAACGCCGAAGGCGCGGGCCATGGCGGCGGAGCGGAAAATTTCCTCTTTGCGTTCTTCGCTCAGGGCCACGGTGATCGACCCGACCCGCTTGAACCCTGTCGCCACGCCGGTTTCCGCCTCGAGCGATCCGTAAAGCTCTTGGGAATATTTCGCCAGCTTGGTCATATTGGCCGTCGCCCGCAACTGGGCGATCAGACCTGCCGCATGCCACGTGGTCCCCGAGGTCAGCTGTTTGCGTTCCAGCAAAACTACGTCTTTCCACCCCAGTTTGCTCAGGTGATAGGCCACCGAGCAACCAACAACACCGCCCCCGATGATGACAACTCGCGCCTGTTTAGGTAGGTTTTTCATGATCTTACCTCTATACTATATGATGCCCTGCAGCTTCGATCCGCGCGGCCAGTTCCGCAATATGGTCGGGTCCAACTTCGCAGCATCCGCCAACGATTGTGGCCCCTTGGTCTATCCAGCCCATGGCAAAATCAGCATAGGCCGCAGGGGATAA
>CBFHXE010000091.1:0-6244 GCA_965659715.1 uncultured Paracoccaceae bacterium
CAGCAGACCCAGCCCTCATCCCTGACATCGAGGCCTTCGAAGAACGAGTGGCCATCCTCATCCATGAGGGCGGCATTCCAACCGATGAGGCCAAGGACCTTGCCGCGCAGGCCCAGGGCTCTCGCAGTCAGGCGCACTACTGGGCGTGGTTGAGGGTCTATTGCGATAAGAAAAGGTTGGGGTAGGTAACCCAGAAAAGAAATGGCTCGGTCCCTAAGGGGCTGGGTTGCAAATTAACGCGATTCGAAAACACACCAAACACACACTTTTTCATGTGTTTATATGGTGAGATTCTGGGGTTCAACACTGTGTCGTCAACCTAGTGAAAGAACACAGTCGTTCGTCGCACCAAATAAATGCTCGGTTCAGAAGGATGTGATGACAGCGACACCAGTGCCAGGAAACTGGTCCATCCGTGTTAGAAGATGAGCACCTTCTTCCAGGTTCAGTTCGGACCCGATCAGCGATTTGGGTGCCACCACCCCTGACCGGATCATATTGAAGACAGCAGGGTAATTCTTTGGCGACATCCCGCGCGACCCGCGAATGTCGATTTCCCGCGATATGACAACCCCCATCGGTATTTCTGGGTGTTCATGCCGATCCTTCATCAGGCCGACCTGAACATGGCGGCCCATCGCGCGCAGACAGAGAATTGAATTCTGGCAGGTCACAGTGCTCCCAAGCGCGTCCATCGAGGCATGGGCGCCGCCACTTGTCATATCAATGATGTCTTCAGCAACATTTTCTGAGTGCATCGCGTTGAGCGTCGCCATTGCGCCGAGGCGGGTCGCCATGTCAAGGGTTTTGTCATTAATATCAACAGCAATCACATTGGCACCCATGGCCGCAGCAATCATCACCGCAGACAGGCCAACACCACCACAGCCATGCACCACGAACCAGTCGCCGGGCCGCAACGCCGTCTGTTCTACAACGCCCCTGTAGGCCGTAATGAAGCGGCAACCAAGACTAGCCGCCTCGGCGTAATCGACCTCATCAGGCAGTTTAACGACATTGACGTTAGCGCGCGGCAACGCGATCATCTCGGCAAAGCTGCCGTTGAAATCTGTGCTTGGCTGGACTTGTGTAATACAGCTCTGGTGGTTGCCATCAAGGCAAGTATGGCAGCGCCCACAAGCTAGGCCGAAAGGAACGGTCACTCTGTCACCCGGCACAAGGCCAGTCACGTTTGAGCCGACTTCGACCACATCACCGGCCATCTCATGGCCTGGGATAAGCGGTAGAGCAATCTGATCAGCATAATGGCCCATCCATGTGTGCCAGTCACTGCGGCAAACCCCGGTCGCGCGGACCCTCATGATGATGCCGTCCTTCGGCAACTCGGGATCAGCCAGATTCACGATTTCCAAAGGCTGTTGATATCCGGTAATCATCGCTGCACGCATAGCATTTCTCCTTTTTGTTGCTATGATCCCGGCATTCAGCCGGCTTTGCCCTCATCATCTGGCAGACCAAAATATCTATACTCATCCGTCGCGATATCCCCGTCCCAGACATAGACCGACATAAAGGCGTCCTCACCGGTGCGTGTGGCATGTGGAACCATAGAGTGGTGATGCGACCTCTCTCGAGGAAATAGCTGTTGATACGGCGAGCCAGCAACCTTCCAGAAGGCACTCCCTGCCAGCATGATATAGGTCTCCTCAGCAGGGTGAGTACGAAGTCCGTATTCGCAATGCGGCAGCATACCATAGAGGCCAATCCGCACCTTAGAGGATGCAGCAAGTCCGTTCGGTCCCAGCAGTTCAACATGTGCCTTGAAATGGCTGTGGTCCCGATAGAGTGGATCAGAAGAGGTTTGCGGCGGTGCCCAATGGAAGGGAAGACTGGTGATCAGAGGGCAAAGCGGATGGGCGTTGTGTCGTTCCATGACTTCAAGAAACGGAGCTGCTAGTCTGGTAGCTTCTTGGGGTAATAGGGTGTCCGCTCTTGCTCTCTGCAATTCCGACTTTGCGTGTATTTCAATTTGGGAGTCCCCAATGAGGAGCTCACACAATCCATCAAATAAACTTGCTAGTGTCATCAATTACTCCAAATTTGCGTCGCTTGATAGGGTGGCAGTAAACGATTTATGCAAAGTGCATTCAACGCCGTATCAAATCATTCTTCCAACTGCACATTTTGAGTCCAATCATAGGTGCCGTAGTCCCGCTGAGTAGCCTCATCTGACTGGTCCAAGACGATTGTTAGTGCATGATTGGCCTTTGGTCCATCGGTATGATGGTTTCGGGTGCTGGTGGACGATAGCCCAATGCACTGTGTGGTCTTTTAGTATTATAGTGAAATCTCCATTGTTCGATGATGATTTGTGCTTCCCTTAAGCTGCTGAGATCAGACTTAATTGAGAAGGATGATATATTGTGTGTGGACATCAGGCCGCACCCTTGGTGATCCCTGAAGACAGCAAACTGCGCGGGATATAGTTCTGCGCGGCGGGGGTAAAGTATTTTTCACAGGCGCTTCTGCCAGTTTGTGGGGCAAATCGGGCTATAGTGCATTAGCGGTCGGAAAAGCGGGGTTGCTTATGCTGGCGCAAAGCATGGCCCGTGAATTGGGCCTGCAAAATATTCACGTTTCGCATCTGATTATTGATGCCTTCGTTGACACAGAATTCATTCGAGAGCAATTTTTTGCGCAGGGCAAAGATCCAGATAAACTGCCCGAAAACAGTCTGATGAAGCCAAGCTCTGTGGCAGAAGCGTATTGGAGCTTATACCATCAAAGCAAAGATGGCTGGAGCCATGAGTTCGACCTGCGGCCATTCTCCGAAATAGGGTAAACTGGGAAAAAGCATCCGCCCTTTACCCGGCCAAGCAATATTACAACCGACCTTTTCCGGCTAGCTTTGGTCGTAGCGATGCAAGTAAGGTTTCAGCAGATTTTGTAAATCAACCTCTGCCTTAAGTCGACGCCCTAATAAATACAGGCCCGCCATTTTACGCTGGATGTACAAAGTCTCAGGCGGCGGCAAATGCATCTCACGCGAGCGCTCGGCCATTTGCAAACTGCGTTGTTGTAAGTCATGCGCCAGTTCATTTTGGCCAAATTGAAAAACCTGATCTTTTGCCAGCTCTGCAAAGGAAAGATGCATCATCTCTACAAATTCATCCTGCATGTTCTGCGGCATGGCTTCATTTAAGAACCCCAAAGTCAACGCAGCACTGCACATGAGGGCTTCTTGCCCTGCCAAACCTGCGTTCAAATAGCGGGCATAGGCTGCACTCAGCGCCGCATTTACCGAGCGCGTTGCGCCAAAATCCAATAAAACGACCCGTTTTGATTTTGCATCATAGAGGAAGTTTGCGAAATTAGGATCTGTCTGCATAAGTTTGAAATCAAACAGTTCTTTTAAACTTAGATCGATCAAGGCTTCCATAACTGCGCGCCGATCTTCTGTTGGAAATTGAAGCAAATCTTCAATCGGCTGACCCGGCATAAACTGCATCGCCAATATATTTTCGGTACTTAAATCCGCGTGAACTTGCGGTACCGCAAAGCGGGTATCCCTGCTTAAAAGATCGCCAAAGTACAACAGCTGCTTGGCCTCGCGCGCGTAATCGGTTTCTTCGTGCAACTGTTCTTTCGCCAAGGTCAGAAATGGGCCCAGATCGAGGCCGGGAGGCAACAGCCCCGACCATGCGATTAAGGCGGATACATTTTCAATATCGCTGTCAATGCTGTTGCGCACGCCTGGATATTGAACTTTTATGGCCAGGGCTGCGCCCGCCTTGGTCACTGCATAATGGACCTGCCCGATCGATGCGGCCGCCATCGGGCGCACATCAAAGCGGGAAAATCGTCGCATCCAGCCCACGCCCCATTCATGGTTCAGCACATCCCGCAATTGCTTCGGGGGCATAAAATCCGCCTCAGCCCTCAAGCGCTGTAAAATCATCGCCAGCTCCGATGGCAGAAAATCGCCGGTATCCATTGAAAGAAGCTGGCCCAGTTTCATCGCCGCGCCGCGCATTTTTGCCAGTTTACGCGCCAATAGAGTTATATTTTGAGGGCTCATTAAAAGCTGTGGAAGCGCCGGCCGTCGGCCAGAACCCAGCTCTTTCAAACCTTGGCCAGCAACATTCCCCATCACGCCCAACGAAAGGCCACCTAGATGAGCAAGGCGCGCCGCGCGGCCGCTTGGAACCCTTACGGCACGCCCGCTCATAGCCAAACAACCTTGCCCTGAGCAGGCATCAACGCGCCTCTTAAATATTTATCAAACTTGGCCTTCATAAATCTGGACATAGCGGGGCAGCGCCATAAAGAAAGGCCCGTTCCGCGTAGAAGGCAGTTTCTTCTCTGCAATCCCATCAAAAGTGGGCCGAACCGATAGAAAATGTTATGATGGCGTGCCAACACCCGGGCATATGTGTTTTTCAAAGCGCGTGAAGATTGCGAATATGTTCTGCCAAAGCTCCGGTTTCCGGCCGAATAATTTGCACCTTTTCGGATGGAGTATCGTAAAGTTGAGTGATTAAAACACGGCTGGGGCGCAGTTTGTGCTGCCAAGACAGGCTTTCAAGACCGCGCTGCGCGCCGCTTGGCAGCTCGATAAAAGGCGAGTGATTGTTTAGTACCAACCAAAACCCAGCCCATAAGCGCGCCACCGTCCAAGGGTTATATCCGCCGCCGCCCGTTAGAATGATTTTGTCGCAGATTTCCTTTAGGCGCTTTACTGCGCTCCACAGCGTGTAATTTGACAGTGCCAACCGCGACAGAGGGTCATCGCAAACAGCATCAGCCCCGCCTTGGATTATTATCGCTTCAGGCGCAAAGCGGGCCAAAGCAGGCAAAACGCAGTCTTCCATGAAAAGGTTAAATTCTTCATTATTACAATTTTTTAACAGGGGTATATTCATCTGCTGATCAATTATATTTTCAGATAGAGACCCTGTAAAAGGCCATCTTTTCGCCTCATGGGTTGAGATCATTAGAAGGTCACGATCCCCGGAAAATGCTGCCTGAACCCCATCGCAATGATGCGCATCCAAATCAACATAGGCAATACGTTCTACGCCAAGGCTGCGCAGCCGTAAGATTGCAAATACCAAATCATTCAAAAAGCAAAACCCATTCGCGCGATCGGCCAACCCGTGGTGCAAACCGCCGCCCATTGCATAAGCAACTCCACCATTTGCGACCAGTTCAGCCGCTAATAACGAGCTTCCAACGGACGTGGCCGGCCTTGCAAACATACCTTTAAAAACTGGGTTTGAGACGGTGCCCAAGTGGTATTTTTTCTGATCATGCTCTGAGATTTTTTGCGTGTCTTCAGCCCTTTTAAGCGCCGTAATATACTCTGGCGTGTGGAAGGTTTTCAAAAGCGCAGGCTTTGCCTGGGGCGCCGTGCAGTGGCGATCCAACCTGCGCATATTCAGCGCAGAGATAAGATCGAAAGCCGCCGAGACACGCGGAATAGCGAGCGGGTGACTGCCGCCGTAACTCGAGTTGCGGTAAATCGAAGACGAAATTAGATATGGCCTGCGGGCATTTGTTATTATGTCGTTTTCTTCTAAAATCTTGCAAACCTTTCACCAAGCTAATGAACCTAACATCTAGCTCTTCTACACGGCAAATCTACCACCAGAACCCGCTTTGCAATATCAATAGAAAATTTGACCTTGGAGGCGCTGTATCCGCTCCTAATCACACATGGGAGGCCACACTATATACGCTCGAAAAAGCCTTGTTGATAAGGGTTTTGTTGAAGTCACTGACGATATTTATTCCATAAAGGACAGAGGGACATAGGCGGGACATTCACCACCATGTCCCGAAGCGCACACTCTTCACAGCAGGACATTTCATATACGCCTCTATAGGAGGCGTATAACTGTCCCGCACAAAGTGTCACAAGCAAGCGCAAGTTCGTTATTGATTCAGCGCATTATAAGACAACAGGAACAAGCTAGAGACGCCGAGAAGCGGGTGGATCAGCTGTTGAAGTGGTGTTGAGTTTTTGGGGTTACCCTTGATCCGTTCATTGGGGCATCCTCCTAAAAGCTCCACATGTTCCACACCTTCCACCAGTATCCCCACCCCAACTCACATTACCAACCACTCAACGCAAAAGCGTTTATTGAGATCGCAATATTTGATACACTGGTAGCATTATTTAAGGGGTCGAGTGGAAAACATTTATATGGCAAGTAGTGTTACAGTACGTATATCCGTTTGCCAAAAATATAGTTTGATAATCAACGCCTCCAAGTCATGGTCT
>CBFHXE010000092.1:0-5993 GCA_965659715.1 uncultured Paracoccaceae bacterium
TAGTTACTGCGTCACGAATTTCAGGATGATCTAGTTCATAGTTCATCTTGGTTATCCTTTGACTGTTGTGGGGCAAATTCTTGGCGTATTGCATCCCCGTACTCATCGAGCATTGGCACAATTTTTACCGCTGCCTGCTCGTTATGAACTGGCAATGCCGCCATTTTGATCTCAGCGCCGCCAAATAAGGCTACTGAATTATTCAATGAGGGATGCGCCGAAAGATCACCAACAGAATTCAGTGTGGCATTGGCAATGCCTGCTGCATCTAAACGTTCACCAACAGAATTGGCAGAAAACTGCGAAAAACACTGCGTAACAATTGCATCTAGTTCTTCGCGGTTGGTGTATCGGGCTGGATTATGGGCAAACCTTAGATTTTTTGCCAACTCGGGTTGCCCGAGAATCTGGTCGCAAAAAACTAAAAACTCTCGATCGCTTTGGATCGCCAATAAGATCTGCTGATCATCTGCGCAAACAAAGGCTCCATAGGGGGCAATAAAGGAATGTTTTAGCCCCATCCGATCCGGCGCACCGCCCATATAGCGGTGGGCCAGCAGCGGCATATTCATCCAATCAGCCATCACATCAAACATGGAAATAGATAAATCAACGCCTTGCCCGGTGCGCCCACGCTGGATCAACGCACGCAAAATGGCCGAAAAAGCGGTCAACCCTGTGGAGATATCAGTGACTGAAATGCCCACTCTGGCCGGGGCCTCTGGACTGCCTGTGACCGCACATAGGCCGGTTTCAGCCTGTACCAGAAAGTCATAGGCCTTTTTCTGCGCCGCAGGCCCGCTTTCGCCATATCCCGAAATGCGGCAGGTGATCAATCCGGGGGTCTTTTGTCGAAGCGCCGCGCCGTTTAACCCCAACCGGTCCATTGCGCCGGGTGCGAGATTGCTGAGCAAAATATCCGCCCGTGCAATCATTTCCTGCAAAACTGCGAAATCTTCTGCATCCTTTAGGTTCAAACACAGCGCTTCTTTGCCGCGGTTAAGCCAAGCAAAGATTGCACTTTGGCCTTCTGCGCCTGTGTCATAGCCTCGCGCGAAATCCCCCTCTGGCCGCTCAAGCTTGATTACACGGGCCCCCGCATCGGCCAGCAACATTCCGCAATAAGGCGCGGCAACGGCCTGTTCCAAAGATACAACGAATATGCCCTCTAGTTCTCTATCAAGTGCCATGGCGCTTCACCTAAAATCTTCCGCTCTTACAAATCTATACAGGCGGAATGACCCAACGCAAACTTGATTTATGATCTCGCAACCTGTTGCCACGATTGGCAAATGACGCTTGGCATGGTGATGATCTGGCCCTACTATCGTATGGGACCACCGCCATCAAAACGTGCAAAGAGGCCTGATAATGTCCAAAGCGTATGACACACTCTTGCTGCAAGAGCCTTCAAAGCACGTCTTGCTGGTTACGCTTAACCGGCCAGAGGCGGCAAATGCCTTTAATACGATCATGGCACAAGAGCTTTATGATTTATTCGAAACCTTATCCCTGAATGCAAAAGACATCAGGGCTGTGGTTTTGACCGGCGCAGGCGATCGGGCTTTTTGTGCCGGCGGAGATTTAAAAGAGCGCAATGGGATGAGCGACGCCGACTGGCAGACCCAGCATCTGATTTATGAACGCATGGTGCGCGCTATCATTGCCTGCCCTCTGCCTGTCATAGGCGCAATTAACGGAGCGGCCTATGGCGGCGGGTGCGAATTGGCGGCGGCACTGGATTTCATTTATGCGTCACAAACCGCCCGCTTTGCGCAGACCGAGGTGCGCATCGGCATTATTCCCGGTGCTGGCGGCACACAGACCCTATCGCGGGCAGTGGGTGAGCGCCGGGCCAAAGAGCTTATACTATCTGGGCGGGTATTTGACGCACAAGAGGCTCTTGAATGGGGATTGGCCAATGAAATTTGCCCGCCCCAAGAGTTACTTCCTACGGTCCTAAAGCTGGCCGTAAGCATTGCAAACAATGCCCCCATGGCCGTGCGGCAGGCCAAACAGGCGATCCACAAAGGCTTGCAGATGGGGCTTGGTGACGGTTTGGCCTTTGAAATCGAAGCCTACAACCGAACGATCCCGACCCATGACCGCCGGGAAGGTGTGCTTGCCTTTAATGAAAAGCGTGCTCCAAAATTCAAGGGGGAATAAAGCTGCGCCCTCACAGCAAAAACAAAAGCCGAAAATTTTTTGCAAAGCGTTTAAATTGCCACTTCACATCCCGCCCATATTTCGTTATGCCGCCCTGACCATGAGCGTGCGGTCGTGGCGGAATTGGTAGACGCGCAGCGTTGAGGTCGCTGTTCTTTAACCGGAGTGGAAGTTCGAGTCTTCTCGACCGCACCAAACTTTCAGCATAACTTACTGAAATTCCTTCGAGTTTAATCATCGAGGGAGACCGTCGTGTCACACATTCCGTACACAATTTGTCGTTCAGGCACCTATTATTACAATAGACGTGTGCCAAAACACGCAGTGAAAGCTTATGGGTTATTCATAAGGCAAGCTCTGTCCAGATGTCCTATTGAAGCTGAAGCCTATGCAAAACGTCTGAGTGATGTACTTGAGGGGTCATGGAGTAAGCAGGCAGTTGTGATACAGCCAATAGATATTCCTTCTTTATTGATTAGCTTTAAACCTCGTTCCTTTGTTCTCTCTGAGATAGCCAAAGAGTACTTAACATTGAAAGAAATAGATCAGAAACCTCCCACAGTCGCTCTGTCAGGCTTTATCTCATTGGCAGGGGATCGAGATGTCAGTGGATACAGCAGAGAAGATACAAAGCTCTTTGTGCGTCATTTGGAGATGAGAGGGAATAAGACAGCTACTATCAGGAGACGGATCAATAGCCTCTCTGCCATACTGAACTATGCCTATGCAGAACTGGACTTGGACAAGCGTAATCCCTTCTCAAGACTAATCATCAAGGCAGAGGGAGAAGATAGCCATACGAGAGGCACCTTCACCACTGAGCAGCTCAAGCAGGGATACGACAAAGCACTAGCCTCAGGCAGTCAGATAAAGCTCCTCATGCCCCTTTTAGGAGAAACAGGCTGTAGGCTGGCTGAGATCGTAGGACTGAGACTAGACGACATAGACCTTGAGAATGACCTGATCCACATAAGACCTAACTCGGCCCTCTCCAAATTTTTCTAATCTTTTTTGTGGTGATGCTCCAATGGCTAGGGAAATTCCAGCTGCCAAGACGATTATCAGTGATGGAACATCTAAGTAAGTTGTTAGATCGCCAGCTGTTGAATATAATGTCCCCAAAACAAATCCTGAAAAAATTACCAGCCCAGAGTAACGCATTACCATTAACATTTTTCCCAATGTTTTGTGCTATTGTTTAAGTTCAATTCATTAATAATATGGGCAAAAATTATTCCATTTCCCCATAAAAATCACCTGAAATAAAGTCAGGAGCCTGCGGGCTTGTAATCGATACTTCCACCCATAGCTATCTCTGCTGATTTAACGACATCTGACATAGAGTAATTATTCCAAGTCTTAATATCATCACAGGCGCCGCCCAGAAGTACCTTCATAACAACGCTGTTATAAGTAACATCGTCATCAAACTCCGAAACCATCATGGCGTGATGGTCCCTGCCATATATTCCCCACATCCCATGGAACTTACCACCCGCCGACTCTACGGCTGCTTTGGCGGCAATACTGCGGTCAGATCCTGTTTCAATAGTTGCTTTAATTGCTTCTGGTGTGTACTTCACAAAACTAGTAAAAATTGGCATTTATTTTCTCCCCAAGTAAGCAGTCATAGGTCAGCAGTCTGTCAATTTTAATTTTTTATTATTCGCCAAACAACTGAAACATTATATTAAGCAGAAGTGACAGACAGACCAAGACCGAGTTTAGCACAAACTTATTGTTTTAATAGTGGTGAATACTTTACTCATAATTCTCCCACTGGCAAAGCCCAAATATATAGTTCGGGTATAGGGGGTGTGGCCCATGCGGTGCTAAACAACAGCTACTCTTTATGTTGAAACACCTGACACAAGCATGCTTTCGCTAAACCTTTTGGGACATCTAAATCCCTCCGAGTCTTCAAACAAGACTTTTCTCTTTCTCATGATTTCAATTTGTGCCGTTGTCATCCAGCAAGATAGAAATACTGTTGGATCTTTTGCCAACTTGCCAACGATTTTTCATTCAGATCAATATATTTTTTTATAAGTTCAGAGTAACACGAAAACATTGAAAATACCTTCTGTCATTATTTTAATCACTCTTTTTATCTGACACCCAAATAAATGGGATATATCTTGCATAAAAGAAAATTTCAGCCAATAGTTAGGGCGTTACAATAAGGTTTTATGGAGATTTTCATGCTAGATTTCACCCAGTTAGAAACGACTTTTTCTGGTAAAATTGTTTCGAGCAGTCACCCTGAATATGATAATTCTAGGAAAGTTTATAATGCGAATATAGATAAGAGACCACAAGCTATCCTATATTGCGAGAATGAGGCTGATGTAATATCCGCAGTCAATTTTGCACGAGATTCCAATTCCTTAATTGCAGTGCGATGCCAAGGCCATAACGGCAGTGGATATAGCATCTGTGACGACGGAATTGTTATTGATCTATCGCAAATTAAATACACAAGAGTTGATAACGAAAATAATACTGTGAGGGTGGGTGCCGGTTGTAAATGGGAAGATGTCGACAATGCGACAGCAGTATTTGGCAAGGCTGTTTCCAGTGGCGTTGTTTCTTCGACGGGTGTTTCAGGCCTCACCCTAGGTGGTGGACACGGTTACATCTCGCGTGGCTATGGTCTCGCAATCGATAACTTAGTGGAAGTAGACATTGTTCTCTCGAATGGCTCTTATGTCAAAGCGAATGAAAATTTGAATTCAGACATTTTTTGGGGAATTAGAGGCGGAGGAGGTAATTTTGGAATAATTACGTCCTTTGTATTTAACATGGCACCTGTTCATGACGTTTTCTGTGGTCTAATGGCCTGGGACCTTAAAGATATACAGGAAACATTTACTTGGTATGATAAGCTAATGAAATCAGCACGGAATGACCTTTATGGATTTTTTGCGATTCAAACCATACCACCAGCACCCCCGTTTCCAGATGAATTACATAATCAAAAGTTTTGTGGTGTAGTTTGGTGTTATTATGGGCCTAAAGAAGAATTCGAAGAAGCTTGGGCTCCAATTAAGGCATATTGTGAGGAATGTCCGCCGATTATGGACGGAACACACTGGGCAACTTTGCGTGAATTAAATGCAACATTTAACGAGCTGTATCCAGCTGGGGACCAATGGTATTGGAAAGGTGATTATTTCGACAATATTACGTCCGAAGTAATTGAAATTCATAATCGAAAGATACAGGATGTTCCAACATGGAAATCGGCCATGCATCTATACCCTATCAATGGGGTTTGCCATGATATATCTGCAGACGCAATGGCGTGGAATGATCGGCAATCAAATTATTCAATGGTCATTGTAGGCGTCAGCCAAGATGAGGAAGACTTTGATGATATAAAGTCATGGGCCACGAGTTATTGGAAAGAGCTTAACCCGCATTCAAGCTTAACTGGTTCATACGTGAATTGGATGATGCCTGACGAAGATAAAAATCGTGTTAAATCAGCTTACGGTTCGAACTATGAAAAGCTTTTGGAGCTAAAAAGAAAGTATGATCCTCAAAATATTTTCAGCATGAACCATAATATAACTCCTTAGGCATTGGTGGGGCTTTTTGTATTGTTTTTCTAACATGTGAAGTATGCCAATTTTGCCAGAAATTGGACTTTAGTGAATATGTAAGCTTCTACGTAACAAGTTCTCTTGCCGTGTCCAGAAGACTTAAATTATAGTGGTATTACCACATTCGCTTTGGAGTATCGTTGATGTCTGTTCCAGTTTGGTCGGTTGTTAAATTCAAAATAAAAGAAGGGTGCGAAGACGATTTCTTGGCTGCTCATGTTT
>CBFHXE010000093.1:0-5838 GCA_965659715.1 uncultured Paracoccaceae bacterium
CGCACCTCAGAAATAATCTCGGCCACGACATTTTGCACATCAGGACTGTCTTCGCGCTTTGCTCCCAAAAGCGTTGCAAATGCGGTTTCAAAGTCCGGATCGTCTGCGTTCAAAAAAACGGCCATGCTGTTCTCCGATAGTTGCGCTGGACATAGCCCCCAACGCGCTTGGGCTCAAGTCCCCCGCGCTTTAGTCAGGGTGATTTGGGGATTTACGTGAGGGGGCTGCATAGGGACGCGTGACATCGCGCAGTTGCACCTCGACCGCTTCGACCCGGAGGCGAAGCGCACCATCACCGGCCAAGGTTACGGTTAAAAAACAATCCCCGTTCTCGGCATTTTCCATAGTGACCGACAGAACCGACAGAACCATATCCTTTTGATTGCGATCAAGCCCCTGCGAGGCAACAGAGAGCACAGTTTCAATAACCAGCAAAGATTGCACGCGCTCAACCGGCCTGCCCTGCCGTTCGGCATTGGTTTTATCTTCCCAGCGAAAGCGGTTGATCAGCAGCGCAAGGCGACGTTGATTTGCTTGCCAGCTGATTTCACCGATTGGCAAAACCGCATCTTGCACCATCGCCGAAATCACCGTGAGGTCTTCGCTGTCCAACGCCCCGATATTCAACGGCGCCTCGCCGCCATCTTCGAACTTGGCGTCCTTGGTCATTTGCCCGCAACCCTTTCAATCTTGGCGCCCACCGCTTGCAGTTTCTGCTCAAGCTTTTCATAGCCGCGGTCCAGATGGTAAACGCGGCTCACTAAGGTTTCGCCTTCGGCGGCAAGCCCCGCTAGGATAAGTGAAACCGAGGCCCGCAAATCGGTTGCCATCACCGGCGCGCCTTTTAGGTTTTCTACCCCGCTCACACGCGCCGTACCGCCATGCACTTCGATATTGGCCCCCATACGCATCAATTCGGGAGCGTGCATAAACCGGTTCTCAAAAATCGTTTCTTCCAGCATAGATGTGCCCTGCGCGGTGCACATAAGCGCCATCATCTGGGCCTGCAAATCGGTTGGAAACCCGGGGAACACTTCGGTTTTGACATCTACGGATTTCACCGCCCCGTTGCGCCGCTTCACGCGCAGACCATTTGCAGTTTCACTGACGTCAATGCCGGCCTCATTCAGTTTTTCACAAAACGCTGTGACCAAATTCATCCGGCCACCGATCAGCTCGACCTCACCGCCGGCGATTGCCGGAACCAGCATATAGGTGCCCAGCTCGATCCGGTCGCTGACCACGGGATGGGTCGCCCCATGTAGCCGGTCCACCCCTTGGATGGTAATCACAGGGCTGCCTTCACCTTCAATCTGGGCGCCCATTTTGCGTAGGCATTCAACCAGATCGACAATTTCCGGCTCGCGGGCAGCATTAACCAGTTGCGATGTCCCATTGGCCAGCGTCGCGGCCATGACAAAGTTTTCCGTCGCCCCGACCGAGGCAAAGCGCATTTCATGGCGGGCACCGATCAGCCCTTTGGCGGGTGCTCGGGCATGCAGATAGCCGTCTTTAAGGTCAATTTTAGCGCCCAGCGCCTCAAGCGCCGTGATATGAATATCCATCGGCCGCGCCCCAATTGCGCAGCCCCCCGGCAAGGAAACAACCGCCTGTCCTGCCCGCGCCAGCATCGGGCCCAGAACCAGATTAGAAGCCCGCATTTTGCGCACGATGTCATAATCTGCTGTCAAATTATCAAGATTTTGCGAAGAGAGCGCGAGCACCAGATCATCATTTAGGCTTGTGACTTCACTGCCGAGCGAGCGCAGCAAATCCGACATGGTTTTGATGTCCGACAGGCGCGGCGCATTGGTCAGGGTCAATGGCTCTTCGCTGAGCAGCGTGGCGGGCATTAAGGCCAGAGCGGCGTTTTTGGCTCCGGCAATCGGAATTTGCCCGGACAACGGCCCGTTGCCTGTCACCAATATTGCGTCCATCTGCCTAGTCCTTTTCTGCCTCGGTTTCGGCACCCACCATTTTTGCCCGTGCCTTGGCCTGCGCCTTGCGCTTGGCCATATTGGACTTCAGCGCCAGTTTAAGCCGGTCTTTACGGTTTTTCTGTGGTTTCTGCTCAGTTTGTTTTTGTGATTTCGCCGTCATGTGCAAAGGTTACACCATCCGGCGAAAAGGGTCTAGATTGCTCTTGCGCATCGGCGGGTTTCGGTCTAATCACCCTGCGCATGATGCCGCAGTAGCTCAGTGGTAGAGCGCACCCTTGGTAAGGGTGAGGTCGGGAGTTCAATCCTCCCCTGTGGCACCAGACTAACTCCATCATAGCAACGCTTAATAACCGTCTATTGTTGAGCTATACCAGTAAACCGTCAGCCTAATGCGATTTGCTGATACATTAATTGTCCACAAGCACTTTGATTAGCTCGTCCCATTGAGACCGCGTGATTGCATCCAAGCCTGCGATGGCCCAGTAACTTTCATGGTGCTCCAAAATATCTTCACCAAGGCGTATCAAACGCCCGGCTGCAATATCACCGGCGCAAAGAGGAAGCGAGCCAAGAACCACCCCGGCGCCGGCTTTCGCAGCCCCAAGGGCCGACTGGAACGTGTCAAATCGCACATTGGGCACCGGTGTTGTTGGGGTTCCAAAGCGGCGCGACCAATCTGTCCAGTTTGGACGCGGCCCTGCGCAAGCGATGCGCGGCCACTCTGCCCAGTGCCCGCCATTTTCAGCTAATGCAGGAGAGGCCAAAGGAGCAATCTGTTCTTTAAACAGTTTCATTTTATAAACATGCGGCCAGTCACCTGACCCATAGCGAATGCCAATGACATCATCTGTTGGGGCGTCATGTGAGCCCAAAACCAACGACTGCAAAGAAAGATGCCCGCCAGCAATATACTGTAGCCGCTTTAGGCGGGGCAGAAGCCATAAATTAATCATGGACTGGCTGGCCGAAAAGATCATTCGCCCCCGCGTGGGCCCAAAAAGCGCTTCTGAACTTTGACGAAGGTTGCCAAATGCGACGCGCACATGTGGCAGCCAAGCTTCACCTTCCACAGTAAGCTCGATAGATCGCGCACCACGGTAAAAGAGCTTTGTTCCCAACAGTCTTTCAAGATGCCCGATGCGTTGGCTGATTGCGGATTGGGTTAACCCGGTTTCAGCGGCAGCTGCCGTGAAACTTCCACACCGAGCGGCAGCTTCAAAGGCGCGTACCCATTCCAGAGGTGGCATTTTGAATGGCTGGCTAGACATTAGAAAATCAAAGCCTCAGTAGGAAAATTCTTAATTTGATCTTATGCATGAGCAAGACCATTCTGTCGATAGCAAAGCAATTCCAAGGGAGTTAAACATGGCATCTGTTACGATTGATTCATCGGGCGAATACCTGACCCTAAAAAGTTCAACTGGCCGCCGCCGATTTCATGCAATCTGGCTGCGTGACAATGCCAGCGACCACCAGACGCGCGCGCCGGAAAATGGTCAGCGCCTGATCGCATTACGGGATATTCCCCATGACACATCTATCACAAAAACTGACCTAAACGGCGACACCCTGGACGTCAGCTTTGCCCCCGAAGACAAGGTGGTGCGCTTTGATATCTCTTGGCTTGAAGAGCACGCCTATGATGAGGCACCATCGCGGTCACGTGGTTGGGTTGCACCAGATATTGCAATTTGGGATGCGGAGCTGACAGCTGATGTCCCCACAGGTGATTTTGAGGCACTTGTAAGCGATGATTCAGCGCTGTTTAAGTGGCTTTCATTGGTGAACTGCTATGGGTTTGGTAAAGTCACTAACGGCCCTGTTAAACCCGGGGCGCTGTTTGAAATCGTTGATCTCTTCGGTTACGTGCGTGAAACAAATTATGGGCGGCATTTCGATGTTCGTACCGAAGTAAACCCGACCAACTTGGCGTTCACGGGTATGGGACTTCAGGCGCATACAGATAATCCCTACCGCGATCCTGTTCCTACGGTTCAGGTTCTCTATTGCCTCGAAAGCTCTGCTGCCGGAGGCGACAATATGGTGGTAGATGGATTTGCTGCCGCTTTGCGCCTACGCGAGGAAAATGAGGCGTATTTTAACGTATTGGCCAATTATTCGGCCCGCTTTGAATATGCCGGTGACAAAAGCGTATGCTTAACGTCACGCCGCCCGATGATTGAACTGGCTCCAGACGGCGAATTGATTGCTGTCCGGTTCAACAACCGGTCACTGGCAGCAATCACTGATGTGCCGTTTGATAAAATGTCATTGTATTATGCGGCCTACCGGCGTCTTGGCGAAATCATCGACAACCAAGAGATGGAAGTTACATTCCGCCTCAACCCGGGAGAGGCTTTTGTCGTGGACAACACCCGTGTTCTTCATGCCCGTAAAGGTTATTCCGGTGAAGGGTCGCGTTGGCTGCAAGGATGCTATGCCGATAAGGACGGGCTGCGATCAACCTATGACGCCATGCGTCGAAACCAGAAAAAGGAAGCCGCGGATGAAGTCTGAAATTGATAGGTTGACCCCTGACAACATTGTGGATTTCATCGGCTCAATTTTCGACAGGCGCGGCGGTGAAGAATACCTAGGAGAGCCCGTAAATATGGGTCAGCATATGCTGCAGGGGGCAACGATCGCCGAGCAAAATGGCCAGTCCGAAGAAATTATCGTCGGCGCTTTACTGCATGACATCGGGCACTTCACCAGCGAATTTGGCACCTTTACCATGAACGATACAGAGGACCGGCACCACGAAGACGCCGGTGCGGAAGTGCTAGAGCGGTTCTTTCCAAGTGTCGTAACAGATTGCGTGCGCTATCACGTTGCCGCAAAACGCTATCTCTGCGCCACGCGGCCTGAATATTTCCGACGGCTTTCGGAAGCATCGGTTCATTCGCTCAACCTTCAGGGCGGCCCTATGAACCCTGCAGAAGTTGCTGAGTTTGAGAAAAATCCAAATCTCGATCATATCATTGCGGTTCGATATTTGGATGATGCGGGAAAAAGACCAAATATGGAGACACCAGATTACTGGCATTTCGCCCCGATGGTGCAGCGCATGGTCAACCTATACACGGCGCAATAATCAGACCGCTGAGGCTATTTTATAGACTGGCAGAGGCCTAAGGGCTATACTGCTTGGCAGCAGGGCAGTTATATTTTGCCCCCGATTTTGCATTTCTTTGGCCGATCAGGCCCCGAAATCCATGCCAAAACACCCACAGCTTTAGAGGAGAATAAAATGCAAGCCACTGGTGGATGCTATTGTGGAGAGATCCGCTACGAAATAAACGGCGCTTTGCGGGTTACCGCTCAATGTCATTGCCGTGAGTGTCAATATTTCACTGGCGGAAACCCAGCTGTTTTCGCCGTGTTTTCCAAGGATGATTTCCAATACACCGCGGGCAGGATCGCAAATTTTGCACGCAGTGATTTAGCAAGGCCCGTGGTCCGGCATTTCTGTTCAAACTGCGGAACGGCCATTGGCAACAAAAGCCCGACAAACCCAAATTTAATGATCGTAAAGATTGGCACGTTTGACGATCAAAGCTTTTTCACACCAATGCTCGCTACTTTCACCTGTGACAAGCAATCATATCATTATATCCCCGAAGGCATTCCTACCTTTGAAAAGCGTAGAAAGAAAAGCTAGATGACCTAAAAATCAGGCAATGTCTGCAATAAAGGGCCATCTTTCCTTTACCCTTTTGTGCAGTTTTGACCGGCGCTCTTCTTTTTTCACCGAAATCAGACTATGCTTGATTTGATCAGAACCAATAGGTCTGGACTTTAAATGAAATTGGGTGGTTTTATATTTACCGCGCTTGTATCGGCCATTTTGGGCGCGATTTTATCGTATTCCGCCCATGACAGAATTAAGGCGCTGATT
>CBFHXE010000094.1:0-5794 GCA_965659715.1 uncultured Paracoccaceae bacterium
GCAAAGACGTTGCATTTAACCTTTTAAAAGAAGCCCATTTAGACAGTGCAGATTTTGTGCGAAAGGTCATGATCGAGGAAGCCATTGACTGCGATTACGAGCAAGTTGGCCGGTTTCGGGGACTTTGGCACACCCATGAATATGAAACTGCTGCGCGCGACTTGGAGCAGTTGCAAAAACTGCTGCCAATAGAGGCCAGCCTGCTGTCGCGAACGCAGCAACACCAAGCCGTTGCCTCAGACCTTTATCGCGGCGGGGTGGTTTATCACCAACATGCCGCCATTAACCCCGCTAAATGGGTTTTTGGGCTGCATCGCGCTGCAGTGGATCATGGGGCTCTCATTCAGGGCAACACGGCTGTTCTTGGATTTGAAAAATCAATGCATGGGCATGTGGTCAAAACCACAAGAGGCGAAGTCAAAGCCAACAAAATATTACTTGCAACCAATGGGTACACGCCCCGCCAAATGGGCGCATTGCGCCGCCGGGTGTTTCCGGTTCCTTCCTTTATAATCAGCACTGATGAACTTGGCCGTGACCTTATCCGTCAGCTGTTCCCAAGCAATATGATGGTTGTCGAAACGCGTGCCCGTCATTGCTATTACCGTCCAAGCCCGGACAAAACCCGCATTGTTTTTGGCGCGCGCGCTGCCATGTTTGACGCACCTGAGGCACTTGTAGTGAGTCAGTTGCGCAAATTGCTAGGCCAGATTTTCCCACAATTGCGACAGGTTAAAATTTCTCCCAGTTGGCGCGGCTTTACCGGATTTGCATTTGAATTCATGCCGCATGTCGGGCAACTAGACGGGGTTTTGCATGCCGCAGGATATTCCGGCAATGGCAATACATTAGCACCATGGTTGGGGCATAAGGCAGCGCTTCAAATGATCGGTGATCCTGCCGGTGAAACCGCGTTTTCCCATAGCGAGTTGAAAACAAGATGGTGGTATCATAATCGGGCGTGGTTTTTACCCTTTGTCGATGTGGCCTATCGGGGTCGGGATTTTTGGAATGATTGGAACCGGACTTAGCAGTGCTGCCAACTGGGCCAAATTCCATGATTTAATTTCTTATGGCCGGTCCAAAGCTCAACTGTGAATGCCTCAAGCACGAGCAAGTTCTGGATGCAAGTATGCCTGAGGATAGGGCATCGGGCGCAAAGAGCCAATGGGAACAACAGTGTTTCCAGACCGGTCAAAATATCCCTGGCGACATTGTTCCAAAAAGCTGCTCGGTGACACGCCCGGCAGAGCATAAACACGGCAGAGCCAGCGCAAAAGGGTTGGATAGTCCAAAATTTTGGCGCCATTGAGCTTCATACGAAGATAGTAAATTGGATCATGGCGATAAAGAGTTGGGAAAAAGCGCAAATCAGCCTCGGTAAACCTTTCCCCTGTCAAGTATAGCCTCCCATCCGCAAGAGCACTGTCAAGCACGGTGAGCAAATCAAAATATGCCTTAAACGCTTTTTCATAAATGGCCTGATCCGAAGAAAACCCCGCCTTGTACGCCCCATTGTTGATGGCACCATAAATATGGTCGTTCCAGTTTTCTATTTCGGCCCGCAGGTCAGCGTCAAAAGGATAAAGGTTTGGTCTTTCCGCATCAGATAAGGCGCTGCCAAGAGCGGCTGACCATTGATTGAGCATTCGGATTATCTCGGCGCTTTCGTTTGACACAATGCGGCGGGTTTGCTTGTCATAAAAGATCGGGACCGACCGTTCATTTGAACCCTCTGCGGTATAAATATCCCGAATAAGCCGATAGCTTTGACCGGTTGCGGTTTCTGCAGTGCACTCCGGCAGTGTTTCGCCTGTCAATGTTGCGGCACGCTCAGGTGCGAATTGCCAGTGATTGGGCCCGGCGGGATCCTTTTCGCCGGTTCGGTTTGGAAACAATACGTCCAGTGAGATACTGCGCTGCAACCCAAGTAAATTGCGCGCCAATGTCACTCTGTGGCACCAAGGACAATTGAGCGCCACAAACAGGTGATACCGGTTTGGTGCAGCGGGAAAATCCACATCACCGACCGCGTTTCGAAAGCGACTGACACCGCGCACAAATTCCCCCTTATCACGGCGGTCTTGGGCGGCCGTTTGATCCTCTTCAACAGATGTTTGGGAGTGAGTTACGGTCAAAAGTTTCTCCATTCTTTTGCTTATGGTCTGCGCAGTATTTTTAGCGCCTGGCTATAGACGCTTTGCCAGTTTAACCAACTCTCTTTTTTGCAATTGTTTTTTTACATCCACGCCTCGACCGGTCAGCCCCTCTTTTAATTCAGCTTCTGAGAGGGCTTCTATATCAGCGTCGGTCATATTCATGAAATTCAGTTTTCGGCTCATAGGCGCATTCTTAGGGCCAAACGCACTGTTTGTTTGAAAGCCAAATTCCAATTCATATTTATCCATGAAGTATCCAAGAAAAGTGTTTAGACTGGCCCGAACTCTGGGGTCATGTGTCATATAATTTTGGCATGCGTCGAGCGTCTCGACCATGAGTTTGATCCATCGCTCTGCGCCTTTTTCATTCATGAGCTGAAACGCGTTATGTTGATGATGGAAATTTAGCCTGAATTCGGCACCATGATATTTTAATCCGCCGCCCATAGCGTCAAGCCACATCGCAGATTGTGTTCTAACATGGTGTTGTTCATCGCCAACGCGTGCAAACACCGTTCGAAACCAATCTTCGTCTTGATAGACCCGACTATAAAAATTTTGAACTATTCTAACGATACGTCTTTGTCCAAGCACAGAATACAACTGCCAGAATTGGATGGGTTTTGAAGGGTTATTGGGCGCGGAAAGGGACACAATATCTTGCTCCCGATACGCTGTAGACGGAAGAATTTTTTTATCTATGGACTTAGCAATATAGGCATGCCGAATTTTCTCGGTCATATAGCCATAGCTGGGCTCATAAGTGGGGTAATTCGTCTTTGCCATTAAACAGTCTTCATTATGCTGATTTTTCGGTGGTGGCTTCAGGCTTGGCCTTGTGTTGCCGGTTAATTTTCCCGAGCCAAACCCGCAAACCGAATACCGCTGAGGTCAGCCATTTCACGATGCCATGTTGTGATATCCCGCTGCGTGAACTCCGCAAAATTGCTGTGACCGCATGCGCGGGCCAAAACCTGCATCAATGCCACACTTGCACCAAAAAAGCGGGCGAGTTTTTCAGCGCTCACCTGCACATTCAAGCGTTTGCGCAGTTCAGGTTTTTGCGTGGCGACCCCAACAGGGCAATTGTTCGAATTGCACATTCTGGCAGCAATGCAGCCCACCGCCTGCATAGCAGAGTTAGACACCGCAATTGCATCGGCCCCTAAGGCCATGGCTTTTGCGAAATCCTCCGCAACACGCAAACCCCCGGTAATAACAAGCGTGACATCTCGTCCAGTTTTTGCATCTAGGTGGCGGCGCGCACGCGCAAGGGCAGGAATAGTGGGAACAGAAATATGATTGCGAAAAATTAAAGGCGCCGCGCCTGTTCCACCGCCTCGACCATCAAGAATAATATAGTCAGCACCTGCCTCAAGCGCAAAGTCGATGTCATCTTCGATATGGTTGGCGGATAATTTAAAACCAATGGGTATTCCGCCAGACCGTTCGCGAACCTCGTCGCCCAATCTGCGAAAATCAGCAGGCGTATTGAGATCTGGAAAGGTGACCGGTGAAATTGCGTCTTGGCCTGGTTTTAATCCGCGCACTTGGGCAATTTTCCCTTCAACTTTTTCCCCGGGCAAATGACCTCCGGTGCCCGTTTTGGCGCCCTGCCCCCCTTTAAAGTGAAATGCTTGAACATTTTCAACATTTGACAGATTCCAACCGAATTGGGCGGAGGCCAATTCATAAAAATATCGGGAATTTTCCGCTTTTTCCTCTGGCAGCATACCCCCTTCGCCCGAGCAGATGCCTGTTCCTGCCAATTCAGCGCCTTTGTCGAGAGCAATCTTCGCTTCTTCGGAAAGGGCGCCAAAACTCATGTCTTAAACAAAGAGTGGAATATCAAGACTTAGCGGTTTTTGAGCGCGAGGGCCGATGGTGACGGATGTTGCAACGAGCGCATCATCTAGCAGCGGCTTTTTTGCCATTTGTGCTGTCAGAATTTGAATGTCATCCCATTGGGGCAGTTCGGTGCGCGGTACGCCCATCGATCCCATTTCACCGTGATGTCCCAGTTTTGACAACCCATCGCGCGCCAATTCGTGTATCCGTGCCACGGTTGGTTCTTCTGGCGTAGGAGTTGCAGAATGTATAGTTTGCTGTGATGTTTGAGACGGCGTTGGATTGCCAACTTCCAAATGTCCAAGGCTGGCATGGCTACCATCACAATAGGGCGCGTTTGCGCTTGCTTTGCACTGACACAGCGCCGCACTTGCTGATTTGTCCGCTGTGAACTTTAACGGGGTAATTTCGGTGCCGCGATGTGAGCCGTCGCAAAAGGGCTGACTGGCTGATCGACCACAACGACACCACAGATAATTTTTACCTTTCTCTAAGTCGACTTTGGCCGGTTTTTTACCCGCTATAATCGGTGTGATTTTGTTGTCCTTTTTAGTTCCAATCTGCAAAATCAGCCTCGGTTGTGAGGCTTTAAAAAATCAATATCGGGTCCTTTTGGAACGACCCGTGATGGATTTATCGAAGTATGGCTTTCATAATAGTGCCGTTTGATATGCTCAATATTGACTGTTCTGGCGATACCGGGCTGTTGATAAAGATCGCGTAGGTAATTCGACAAATTCGGATAATCGGCGATCCGGCGAATATTGCATTTGAAGTGGCCAACATAGACAGGATCAAATCGGACCAGGGTGGTGAACAACCGCCAGTCGGCTTCGGTAATCTGCGCTCCAGTTAAATAGCGTTTTTGCGATAAAATATCTTCGAGCCAATCCAAAGTATCAAACAGTGGCGTGATCGCTTCTTCATAGGCTGCTTGTGTCGTTGCAAACCCACAGCGATAGACGCCGTTGTTTACGGTGGTGTAAATGCGATCATTCAAGGCATCAATTTCCGACCGCAAATGCTCAGGATAGTAATCCCCCTGCACCGCGCCAACCTCATCAAAGGCTGAATTGAACATGCGGATAATTTCTGGAGATTCGTTTGAAACAATGGTTTTGGTGTGCTTGTCCCAAAGCACTGGCACAGTTACACGGCCCGAATAGTCAGGCTTAGCTTGAGTATAAACTTGATGCAAAAACTGCGCCCCATTTACAGTATCTAGCACAACGCCATCACCAACATCAAAGGTCCAGCCATTCTCGGCCATATACCAATGAACGACAGAGACGGAAATCATCCTCTCAAGCCCTTTGAGCGCCCGAACAATCAAAGTCCGGTGGGCCCAGGGGCAAGCCAAAGAAACATAAAGATGATAGCGCCCCGGCTCGGCTTTAAAACCGCCCTTTCCGCTTGGCCCTGCCGCTCCATCGGCCGTGACCCAATTGCGAAACTGTGGCGCTTTGCGTACGAAACGGCCATTTGTTGATTTGGTGTCATACCATTGATCAACCCATTTTCCTTCTTGGAGTAAACCCATCTTTAAATCCTTGGTTTAGTGTTCTTTTGGTTTGATAAAACGGTCATTGCGAAGATCCGTAAAAGCTTGGTGTAATTCTTCGCGTGTGTTCATCACAATCGGGCCGTGCCATGCGACAGGCTCTTGTATGGGTGTGCCAGCAACCAGTAAAAACCGGATGCCCTCGGGTCCGGCTTGCACAACAATCTCATCCCCAGTTCCAAATTGCACCAGCGTCCGGTTGCCCGACATATCACGTATGTTTAAC
>CBFHXE010000095.1:0-5717 GCA_965659715.1 uncultured Paracoccaceae bacterium
ATCTTTGAGTGCTGCTCGGGGGACACTTGCGAGACGGATCATGCCTTGGCAGTCGGCTTTGAAAGAGAGTAGCCGCCCTAGCGGCTAGGGCAAAGCAATCAACGTATGGAAAGTGGAGGTATTCTGTTGCCAGGAACCTCCGAAACCCCGCCTGACGCGGCTAGGCGACAGGGCTTAAAGTTTCAATAACTCAGGTTGCTTACGCAGCCATCGCCATTGGAGCACGATTGTCATTTGCAATTGTACTTTTTGAACCGATACGGTGGTATCTCGCCGAGACAAAGCTAACCCCTTTAGACGTTCGTCGATCCTATTTCGGCCCCAAAGCCGCCAAATGAACGGGAGTTGGTGGAGCCGCCGGGTACCGCCCCCGGGTCCGATCCGCTTATTACGAGCGCGTTTATGTCCATAGTTCTTGCGAACAGCTTTACTATAGGTGATCTTAGGGCTGGTTTGAAGGGTAATAATGATCGCATTTCTCTTTAGCAGATAGATTTCACTCTGGCGGCGCCAAAACCGCGTCCATCGCCTGCGCTATGCGAAAGGCTTTTGCATCATACCCGATATTAGCCATCAGCGACAGCCCAACCGGCAATCCGCGCAGGCTTCCCAAGGGCAGTGTCATATGGGCGCTTCCGGCAATTGCGGGCAGGCTGGTATCTGCACTGCCGCCCCGCGTGTCGCCATTTACATGATCAATCTTTGCAGGCGGTACATTGCTGGGCGTAATTAAAATATCAAGCTGATGGGTTTGATACAGCGCTTCGATCGCCGTTTTTGCCTGCGTGCGGTAGTCTTTGCGCAGCTTTTGGTATTTTGGTTTTAGCTTTTGGATATCCAAGGCCTGGGACTGTTCAAAAAAACCCTGTTGAAAATATGGCATTTCTTGTGATGGGCGGGCTGCATTAAACTCCATCAGCTGCGCAAGCGATCGGGCGGCAACTTTTGCAGGTGTTTTGGACAGATAGCGATCAAGGTCTCTTTTTAACTCATAGAGCAGAATAAAAAACTCGCTTTGCCGCATTTGTTCGATCTGTTTTAGCACTTTTTGGGAATGCTGTACTGGTATAATTACCCCTCCGGCGTTTTTAAGCTGCTTAAGGCTGCGCTCAAAAAGCATGCGGGTGGGGGCGCAAAATCCAGTCAAATCCATCGTACCAATGCGCAATCCTTTAACAGCAACGGGCCTGCCGGATTGCGGCATTTTAGGTTTTCTTATGCTGACATCATCTTTGGGATCACGGCCCGAGATCACGTCAAGAACCTTTAGCGCATTGCTAAGGCTTTGCGCAATCGGTCCCACGGTATCCTGACTTTCGGCCAAAGGAATAACCCCTGTTCGTGAAACCACCCCGCGCGATGGCTTGATGCCATAAATCCCATTGCTGGCGGCTGGGCTGATAATCGAACCATCGGTTTCCGTGCCCAAAGCGATCGGGGCAAAATCTAGCGCCACAGCGACAGCCGAGCCAGAACTTGATCCGCTCGGCGTTCGGGCGGCATCATGGGCATTGCCGGTTTGCCCGCCAAGGGCGCTCCAACCCGATGAGGATTTCGGATCGCGAAAGTTGGCCCATTCGCTCAGGTTGGTTTTGCCAAGGATGACTGCCCCGGCGCGGCGCAGTTTTGCCACCACGGTGGCATCTTTGCCCGTTACATTGTCCACAAGGGCCAGCGATCCTGCGGTTGTGGCCAGAGCGCCTTTGGTTTCGATATTATCTTTGATTAGCACAGGAATACCGTGCAGCGGGCCGCGCCAGATGCCTTTTGAAAAGGATATGTCGATCTTTTGGGCTTGTTCAAGCGCGGTCGGCTCGAGCTTAAGGACAGCTTTAAACTCTGGATTTAGGCGGTGAATGCGATCGATATAGCTTTGTGTCAGCGCGGCAGCGGTTGTATCGCCTTGGCGGTATTTTTGGTGAATCTCATCAATTTTCATGTCTTAAGACTGCGCAGAAGAGCACTGGATAAACAATATGAAAACCGGAAAAATAAGATGATTAGTTTGCGTAGATTTATTTCTGATTTGATTTTTGTTTTGCTGCAATAACGTTATCAGCCAAGGTTTTTGTATAATTGCTAAGCTCTGTGAGCGACAGTTCGATTGATGCGCTGTCCTGTGCGTCAAGAGCATCTGCTATATTACTGTGCAATGCAATAATCCGCTCGCGGCTGCGGGCGGTAAAAGTAATCATATTCATCAAGGGTTGCATGGCCTCAACGGCGCCGGCCAATTGATAGGACAGAACCGGATTATCTGCGGCATCGACAAGCGCCCGGTGAAAGGCCACATCTGAGGCGCACCAGCTTTCATCGCTCAATCCGGGTTGGCTTTGGCGATGAATTTCAGCCCGCATAGTGGCCAGATGATCGGCATTGCGGTGCTCGGCCGCAAACGGCGCGCACGCCCGCTCCATCGCGAAACGTGCATCGCACGCAACATCAAAACTGACGGCATTCATAGATAGGAGCAGCGTAGAGGTTGTGATTTGCTGTCCGTGCGCCTCTTCAAAGCTAATCCGGTTGACAAAAGCGCCGCCGAAAGCGCCGCGCTGCGTGCGGATTAACGATTGCGCGGCAAGGCGTTTTAACGCTTCGCGTACTGTCGAGCGGGACACATCAAATTGTTCGGCCAATTCGGCCTCGGACGGCAAGCGTTCATCAACGATCAACTGACCGTTTATAATAGCGTCTCGGATGGCCTCGGCAATTTGTGCCGATAAGTCCGCAGCGTCATTCGGGTCAATTTTCATTTGTCAGACTTTTGGTTAATTTTCATTTGTCAGACATTTAAAAGTCTGACATTTAAAAAGCAAGGATTGATTCGAGGAAAACGGCGATGGTGTCAGATCGGATACGCGCAATGGGGGCTGTGCATTGGATTGTGCTGTTTGCAGCAATCCTTGCGGCATGGCTTGCGCTGTTCGCTATGTCGATACCCTCAGATTTGCGTATTGCAGCGCGAATATACGGGACTGATTTTTGGACATCGTTTTGCGTCGTAACGCCGGATGCCGCCGGTTTGGCGCGCGTGTTTGCCATGTGGATGCTGATGTCTGGCGCGATGATGGCGCCAACCGCTTTGCCTGCTTTCGCCACCTATGAAGATATCGGACGCCAAACCCAAACCAATTTTGCCGCCCTTGTGGCAGGCTATATTGCAGTTTGGGTGGGGTACTCGGCTTTGGCCGCGCTTTTGCAAATGTGGCTCTTTAATGTGGGCCTGCTCAATGCTGTTGGCGATAGTCAATCCGCGCTGTTTTCCGCAGCGTTGCTTGGGCTCGCGGGAGCCTACCAATTTTCGCCGATAAAAGAGGCCTGCTTAAGTAAGTGCCGCCAGCCTTTGACCTTTTTCATGGGCCATTTCGAAGAAGGCCCTTGGCGCAATGGTCTACGGCTTGGGTTGGTTTGTCTGGGCTGCTGCTGGGCATTAATGCTTCTGGCTTTTGTGGGCGGCGTGATGAATTTGGCCTTTATGGGATTGGCCACTGTGATTATGGTTTTGGAAAAACTGCCTGATATCGGTCGTTATATCACCCGACCTTTGGGCATTATATTGCTGCTAAGTGCAGCCAGTCTTGCGTTTAGCGCATTCATCTAAGGGAGAAAATAGATGGCAAGTGATCGTCTTGAAGTGCCAGCTAAAATTGATAGCCGTCATCCGTCGGCGAAAAAGACTGACCCGGGGCTGACGCCTTGGGCAATCAAAGGGGAGCTGATCTTAAACTGTAACTGTACGGTTTTCTGCCCCTGTGTTGTGTCATTGGGCAAACATGCCCCCACCGAAGGATATTGTCAGGCATGGGCCGGGATCCGGGTGGATGAAGGCCATTATGGGGATGAGGATCTGAGCGGTCTAAATGTCGGACTGGTTCTGGAAATTCCTGGCTTGATGGCGCGTGGAAACTGGAAAGCCGCCGCTTATATTGATGAGCGCGCCAGCCATGAGGCCTATGATGGTCTGCTTAAGATTTTCACTGGTCAGGCCCGTGGAACAACAGGTCTTTTCAAAGTGTTGGTTGGTGAGTTTTTGGGCGCTGAACGGGCACCTGTTGAATTTACAACCGAGGGCAACGCTAGACGGTTGATGGTCGGTAAGAAAATTCAGGGCGAAATTGTCCCTGTGCCCGGCCACAAAGGCGAAGATATTGTCGTCACCAATACCGAATATTGGATGGGCCCCGATATCACCGTAGGCACTGCAACCAAAGGCCGGGTGCGCGCCTTTGGCCGTGTGTGGGATTTTGATGGAAGATCGGCAGAAATTTGCCAGATCGACTGGCACGGTCCGAACTAAATGGCTGGGGTGGTTCCCTCACGCCGTGTGCGCGGTACGCCCTTTACGCCTGGTGTTCAGGCCGCAGGGGTGAAAGCCTATACTGTTTATAATCATATGCTGCTGCCCAGCTATTTTGAAAGTTATGAGGCAGATTACCGGCACCTTAAAGAGCATGTGCAGGTCTGGGATGTGTCCGTTGAGAGACAGGTGAGCATTAAAGGCCCTGACGCGCTTAAACTTATGCGGCAAATGAGCCCGCGCGATATGGACAAAATGGCAGATGACCAATGCTATTATGCGCCGATTTGTGACCATAAAGGGGGGATGCTTAATGATCCTGTCCTGATCAAGATTGCCGAAGATCACTATTGGATGTCCATTGCGGACGGTGATCTGTTGCAGTGGGCGCTGGGTCTTGCCGTGGGGCAGGGGCTTGATGTTGAAGTTGTCGAGCCGGACGTATCGCCTTTGGCGGTTCAAGGTCCAAAAGCGGATGAGCTTATGGCGCGCGTCTTTGGTGACGTGGTGCGGGACATCAAATTTTTCCGCTATAAACGCCTTGCATTTGAAGACACCGAGTTTTTGGTCGCACGCTCAGGGTGGTCAAAACAGGGCGGATTTGAGATTTATGTCGATGGGACCGAGTACGGAATGCCGCTTTGGAGCCGATTGTTTGATGCGGGCGAAGACCTGAATGTGCGGGCGGGATGCCCAAACTTAATCGAACGGATCGAGGGCGGTCTTTTAAGCTATGGTTCTGATATGCGCCGTGAAAACACGCCGATTGAGGCAGGATTGGCTCGGTTTTGCAATTCGCCCGAGGATTACATTGGCAAATCGGTTATTGAGGTACAAAAGGCGCAGGGCCCAAACCAAATTCTTCGGCCTATTGCCATCGATGGGGCGGGTGATTTGCCACATAATGCTGCGGGCTGGGATGTTTATGCCGACAACAAGCCAGTTGGTTTGATTGCATCGGCCGTGTGGTCGCCTGATTTCAATACCAATGTCTCTATAGGCATGATTAACCGCGGTTATTGGGAACCCGGCACTGTTTTGAACGTGGATACCGGGTCGGGTATGCGCCCTGCTACGGTACAAGAAAAATTCTGGATTTAAGTCGAAGGAGAGAAAAATGACAACGAAACAGCTTTATGACCTCGGTGAAATGCCACCGCTCGGGGAAGTTCCCGAAAAGATGCATGCCTTTTTGGTGCGTCAGGATCGGTTCGGTGATCCGATTGATGCTTGGCAGCGCGAGGTGATCGACACACCCAAAATTGGTCCTAAGGATGTGCTTGTCTATGTGATGGCAACAGGGGTTAACTACAACAATGTCTGGGCCGCACTTGGCTATCCTGTGGATGTCATAAAAGATCGTCAGAAAAAGGGCGAGCCGGAAGATTTTCATGCTGGTGGCTCGGATGCATCTGGCATT
>CBFHXE010000096.1:0-5673 GCA_965659715.1 uncultured Paracoccaceae bacterium
GATCCATGAAGGCACGCTTAAAACCCTTAAGCGCTTCAAGGACGAGGTTCCCGAGGTGCAATCCGGTCAGGAATGCGGCATGGCCTTTGAAAATTACGATGATATCCGCGCTGACGATGTGATCGAAATTTTCGAGCGTCAAGAAGTCAAACGGGTCCTCGACTAATCTAAGGCAGGTCTAGATTTGGCCCCATGCGCACGCGGCGCTTGGGACTAGAGCCAATCTCTTAGAATAGGAATAAGCGGCAGATCAGCTGCGGGCATTGGATATTTTGACAAATCACGCGCCGCCACCCATTTAAGACTTTGACCCTCTTTCGGCTGCGCAATGCCGGACCATTTCCGGCAGGCATAAAGCGGCATAAGCAAATGAAAATCTTCATATTTGTGGCT
Source organism: uncultured Paracoccaceae bacterium (assembly GCA_965659715.1). GTDB lineage: Bacteria > Pseudomonadota > Alphaproteobacteria > Rhodobacterales > Rhodobacteraceae > CABZJG01. The sequence goes on from CBFHXE010000096.1 coordinate 394, forward strand.
GGCAAAGGTTAGTGGGGCAAGACAGCTGTCCCAGGTTTCAATCCCCAGCTCTTCATGTAACTCACGCACCAGCGCGGCCTCAGGGGTTTCACCCTTTTCCACTTTGCCGCCCGGAAATTCCCAAAGGCCAGCCATGGACTTGCCTTCGGGCCTTTGGGCAAGCAGGACCCGGCCATCGCGATCAATCAGCGCAACGGCAGAAACCAGTATCATTTTCATGACCGGTAATCCGCATTTATGGTGATATATCCATGGGTTAGATCACAGGTCCAAACCGTCGTCTGACCCGAACCAAGCGCCAGATCAACAGAGATTACCACCTCTTGGTTCAGCATATAGCCTGCCCCCTGCTCTTCGCTATAATCTGGCGACACCCAGCCGTTTTCTGCAACGGTGATGTCACCGAATTTGATCGTCAGCAAATCGCGTTCAGCGGCCGCGCCTGATTTGCCGATGGCCATCACGATACGGCCCCAATTAGGATCTTCACCAGCAATCGCAGTTTTGACCAAAGGTGAATTGGCAATGGCCATGGCATGGGTTTTAGCGTCCTGATCGCTCTGCGCGCCAGTGACACGAACCTCGACAAATTTGCTGGCTCCTTCGCCGTCGCGCACCACTTGGTGAGCCAGATCAAGCATTAACTTATGCAACCCGTCACGAAACCCGCCGTGACTTGCAGTTACCTCAACCCCACTTGCGCCGGTTGCAGCGATTAAAAGTGTATCAGAGGTTGAAGTATCACTGTCTACTGTGATTGCGTTAAAGGTGGTTTCATTCAGCTCAGATACCAGCGCCTGCAGATCTGGCTGGGTGATTTTGGCATCGGTAAAAAGATACACCAGCATGGTCGCCATATCCGGGGCTATCATTCCCGAGCCTTTGGCAATGCCGGTGATATTGACTGTTCCCTCGGGGGTTTGCACCGTGCAATGCGCGCCCTTGGGAAAGGTATCAGTGGTCATAATTGCCTGCGCTGCATCGGCGACTTTATCGGCGTGCAACTTGGCAACCAAGGCCGGCATTTGGGCTGTAATCCGCGTGTAAGGCAACGGCTCACCAATCACGCCGGTTGATGATGAAAACACCCTGTCTTCGGGGATAGACAGCTCGGCCGCAACAGCGCTGGTAATGGCTTGGACGGCTGTCGCGCCGCTTTGCCCGGTAAAGGCATTGGCATTGCCTGAGTTCACAAGGATTGCTGCCCCGCTTTGATGCGATGCCTTGCCAATTTTATTTTGGCAATCCAGAACTGGCGCCGCGCGGGTGCTGGATCGGGTGAACACCCCGGCTAGCACTGTGCCTTTGGCCAATTCTGCAAGCATGACATCATCGCGCCCTTTATATTTCACCTCGGCGGCACTGCTGGCAAAGCGCACTCCGCCGATGGCTGGAAGCTTGGGAAATGCCTTGGGCGCCAGCGGCGACCGTGTCTCACCCACCGCCATCACTCAGACATCAGCTCGGACTGCGAGATCACTTCAACGCCAATGTCTTCAACAGGCGTACGGCTAATCGTGGCCTGTTGGCGCAGCTCGTCAATCCGGCGTTCAATGGCTATGCGCTGCAGTTCGGCAATAATTTCACCGCGCACCTCGTCAAGCGCGGGGGCGGAAATTGCGCGCGTATCGTTCAATTTGATAACATGCCAGCCAAAATCTGTTTTGACCGGGCTGGATATGGCCCCTTTTTCCATGGCCACCACAGCAGCTTCAAAGGGCGGAACCATCATTCCAAGCCCAAACCAACCCAGCGCGCCGCCACCTGGGCCTGATGGGCCGGTTGAAAATTCTTTGGCCAATTCAACAAAATCAGCACCCGCTTGAAGTTTGTCGATTAAATTAACGGCGGCCTCTTCGGTTTCCACCAGGATATGAGAGGCATCATACTCCATACCCATATCTGCATCTGCGTAACGGTCGTCATAAGAAGCCGCTATTTCGTCTTCTCCAATCGCTTGCGCGGAAAGCTCTTCAACAGCTTGCGAGGCTTTCATTAGGCGGCGGTCATTTTCAAGGGTTAACCGAATTTCGCGACTATCGTTATCTCCGATCAAATCTGCCAAAAGAGTTTGTTGAATAAGCTGTTCCAAAATACCATCGAAAAGCTGTTCATTTGGCAGGTTTCTATATTGCTCTGGCAGGCTTTCGCGAACCAAAATCATATGCCCGACAGTAATTTCTGTGCCGTTGACCGATGCCACCACAGTATCGGCCGAAGGCTCGGCCTGTACAGCAGATGCGGTCACTGCACTAAGAATGATGGCTGCAAAGATTGAATTTCTTCGGTTTGTCACGGTATTTCCCCTTTAATTACTGGTCTTGCTCGGTCGCTGGCGTTGACACTGTCGTACCAGCTGCTTACATCGCTAAAGGCATCTGCAGTGCCACGCTATAACACCTATTGCCAGAGCGCGCGTAGGGCAAGACCAGGTTGCAATTTGTTGCACCATTTTAAGGATGGAGAGATCATGCTGGGGTTTGGTAAAATCGCCCAAAAAGTGTTTGGAACACCAAACGACCGGAAAATCAAATCCGCCTTGCCTGTGGTCGAAACCATCAATGGATTAGAGGTCGAGTTTGAAGCGCTTTCAGATCAGCAACTGATCGAAAAGACAGAAGAATTTCGCGATCGGCTGTCAAAAGGTGAAGATCTAGATGCGCTGCTGCCCGAAGCATTTGCAAATTGCCGCGAAGCGGCCAAACGCGCGTTGGGACTGAGGGCATTTGATGTCCAGCTGATCGGCGGCATGTTCCTGCATCAGGGCAACATTTCGGAAATGAAAACCGGTGAAGGCAAAACCCTTGTTGCGACTTTTCCCGCTTATCTGAACGCGCTCACCAGCAAGGGTGTGCATATCGTCACAGTGAACGATTATCTAGCCAAACGTGACAGCGAATGGATGTCAAAAGTCTACGGCGCTCTTGGTTTGACAACAGGGGTTGTTTTTCCCGGTCAGGATGAAGCCGACAAGCAAAAAGCCTACGCTTGCGATGTCACCTATGCAACCAATAATGAATTGGGCTTTGACTACCTGCGCGACAATATGAAAACAGATCTGTCGCAAATGTATCAAAAGCATCACTACTTTGCCATTGTGGATGAAGTGGACAGTATTTTGGTCGATGAAGCGCGCACGCCGCTGATTATCTCGGGGCCGGCGCAGGATCGATCAGAGCTATATATTGAAATCAACAAAGTGATCCCGGATCTGCAAGACGAGCATTACACACTTGACGAAAAAACCCGAAATACAAATTTTACAGACGAGGGCAATGATTTTCTGGAAGCCACGCTACGCGCCCGCGGTATTCTGCCCGAAGATCAGTCGCTTTATGACCCTGAAAGCACCACCATTGTCCACCACATAAATCAGGGCCTCAGCGCTCATAAACTCTTTAACCGGGACAAAGAATATATCGTGCGCAACAATGAAGTTGTGCTGATTGACGAGTTTACCGGCCGGATGATGGCTGGCCGGCGGTTGTCCGATGGGCTGCATCAAGCGATCGAGGCCAAAGAAGGCTGTGCCATTCAACCGGAAAACGTCACACTGGCCAGTGTGACCTTTCAAAACTATTTCCGGCTTTATGATAAATTGGCAGGAATGACCGGCACCGCTGCCACGGAGGCAGAAGAGTTTTCCGAAATTTACAAGCTCGGGGTGGTCGAGGTTCCAACCAACCAAAACGTTGCGCGGATTGATGAAGATGATCAAGTCTATCGCACGGCAGAAGAGAAATACACCGCCATTGTCTCGGAAATAAAAACTGCAAATGGCAAAGGCCAGCCGGTTCTTGTTGGCACCACTTCGATTGATAAATCCGAAGCGCTGTCACAAATGCTAACAAAGGCCGAAATCACGCATAACGTTCTCAATGCGCGGCAGCATGAGCAAGAAGCCCAGATTGTTGGCGATGCAGGAAAACTAAATGCGGTGACCATTGCCACAAATATGGCGGGTCGTGGTACCGATATTCAGCTTGGCGGAAATGTCGAAATGAAAGTCCATGCCGCACTTGCCGCTGAGCCAGAGGCTAACCCCGAAGAGTTGAGGGCGAAAATTGAAGCCGAGCATGCGGGCGAAAAAGAGCAGGTGCTTGCAGCTGGCGGGCTTTATGTGCTGGCCACCGAGCGCCATGAAAGCCGGCGGATTGATAATCAGCTGCGCGGTCGGTCTGGACGTCAGGGTGATCCCGGACGTTCGTCATTTTTCCTTAGCCTAGAAGATGATCTGATGCGGATTTTTGGATCCGAGCGTCTGGATAAAGTGCTTTCAACGCTGGGCATGAAGGATGGCGAAGCTATTGTGCACCCTTGGGTCAATAAGTCCCTGGCGCGCGCTCAGGCCAAAGTCGAAGGCCGCAACTTTGATATTCGCAAACAGTTGTTGAAATTTGACGATGTGATGAACGATCAGCGCAAGGCCATTTTTGGTCAGCGCCTGGATATCCTTGAAGCCGATGATCTGGCTGATGTGGTTCAGGATATGCGGCATGACATCATTGATGATTTGGTCACCACGCATATGCCGCCTAAATCCTATGCCGATCAATGGGACTCAGAGGGGCTTTACGCGGCGGTTCTGGAACATCTTAACGTTGATGTTCCGGTTGTTGAGTGGGCTGATGAAGAGGGCACAGATGATGAAACCATTCGCGAAAAGCTAGAAAACGCTGCCGACCAGATGATGGCGGAAAAGGCCGTTGCCTTTGGTACCGACACCATGCGTCAGGTGGAAAAACAGATTCTATTGCAAACCATTGACCGCAAGTGGCGTGAACATCTGATTACATTGGAACATCTTCGCAGTGTTGTTGGATTTCGCGGATATGCCCAGCGTGATCCGTTGAATGAATATAAATCAGAGGCCTTTCAATTGTTTGAGGCTTTGCTGGACGGGTTGCGGGTTGATGTGACAAAGCAGCTGTCACAAGTGCGCCCCATGAGTGAAGACGAGCAGCGCGCGATGATGCAGCAGATGATCGCGCAGCAGCAGCAGGCCGCCCAGCAATCGCAAACGGCCAGCGAAACGAGTGTTAAAGCCGATGGGCCTGAGTTTGATGAAAACGACCGTGCCACTTGGGGCAACCCCGGGCGCAATGATCCTTGCCCCTGTGGATCGGGTAAAAAATTCAAACACTGTCACGGGCGGCTGTAACCTTAAGCCCCGCGCGGCATTTAGCTAAACTTACCTTGGGTGTCCCCGCTTACAAATTTGGATACATTGGGAATTGTTGGCACATGGCTTCGACCTGAGCTTTGACCCTTGCCTCGACG
>CBFHXE010000097.1:0-5553 GCA_965659715.1 uncultured Paracoccaceae bacterium
TCTTGCGCTTACGGCCGATCAGATGCGGTTTTCCAAAGATCAGATCGCACAGTATTGCGCCGAGGTCAGCCACGAGGATCGCGCAGCGCTCGAGCTTGCCGCCGAACGGATCCGCGCCTATCATCAAAAGCAGCTGCCCGAGGATGCACAATGGACTGATCCAAGCGGCGCTGAGCTTGGTTGGCGCTGGACGCCGGTGTCGGCTGCAGGGCTTTATGTGCCCGGTGGTTTGGCCAGTTATCCCTCTTCAGTGCTGATGAATGCCATTCCTGCAAAAGTGGCGGGCGTTGAACGGCTTGTGGTGGTTGTGCCGACACCGGACGGTGCTGTAAATCCCTTGGTGCTGCTTGCTGCTGAAATAGCTGGCGTTAACGAAGTTTACCGCATTGGCGGCGCTCAGGCGATTGCAGCTTTGGCTTACGGAACCGATACCATTGCGCCAGTGGATAAAATCACCGGTCCCGGAAATGCTTTTGTGGCTGCGGCGAAGCGCCAGGTTTTTGGTAAGGTGGGCATTGATATGATTGCCGGCCCGTCAGAAATCCTTGTGATTGCCGATGCCGATAATGACCCCGACTGGATCGCCTTGGATTTGCTCAGCCAAGCGGAACATGACGCCAGCGCGCAATCCATTCTCATCACCGATGACGCAGAGTTTGCAAAGGCTGTTGAAACGGCTGTTGAGGCGCGCCTTCAAACACTTGAAAGGCGCGATATTGCAGCGGCCAGTTGGCGTGATTTCGGGGCGATCATTAAAGTCTCCTCGCTAGAGATCGCCGCCCAACTGTCTGATCGGATTGCGCCGGAACATCTTGAGCTTTGTGTTGCAGATCCAAAGGCCCTGAGCGAAAAAGTCACTCACGCAGGCGCGATTTTTCTGGGGATGTGGACGCCTGAGGCCATTGGGGATTATGTGGGCGGTTCCAATCACGTTTTGCCAACGGCGCGATCTGCGCGCTTTAGCAGCGGGCTTTCGGTGCTGGATTTTGTCAAACGCACGACCTTGGCCTCAATGAGCGCCGAAGCCCTGCGGGCGATTGGGCCGGCGGCAGAAACGCTGGCCATTTCAGAAAGCCTTGAGGCGCACGGGCTTTCTGTGCGCGCCAGATTACGTAAACTGAACGACTAAAGCACCTTTAATCGCATTAGGCAGTTGTTCTTCGTTTATCCGTTGCGCTCTATTCTCTCTTTCGTTAGGCCATTTATAGGTAGTAAAAGAGAACAGTATGACGCGGATTGTCCATATCGAAATTGATGACAGCAACTTGCCTCCGCCCACGCCCGAGATCGAGCAGGAGCGGCGGGTTGCGATATTTGATTTGCTTGAAGGTAACCATTTTGCCCTGCCAGCGCGCGCGGATCGGGAACAGCCTTCGGGTCCTTATCGCGTCGGGCTTTCGGTCAAGGAAAAACGGCTGGTGTTTGATATCCAGACCGAGGCAGAGCAAAAGGCAGCCGAGTTTCATCTGTCGCTCTCTCCCTTTCGGCAGGTGGTCAAAGACTATTGGTCGATCTGCGAAAGCTATTATGATGCGGTCAAAAACATGCCGCCCAGCCAAATTGAGACCATTGATATGGCCCGCCGCGGGATTCATAACGAAGGCGCACGGATTTTGACTGAACGTCTGGCGGGTAAAGCGGATGTGGACAATGACACGGCGCGCCGGTTGTTCACACTCATTTGTGTTTTGCATTTCGGGGGCTGATCGGAATGACGCTGGACCTTCCACAATCGGTCCTTTTTTGCTGTGATCATAATGCTGTTCGCTCGCCCATGGCGGAAGGCATTATGAAAAAGTTCTATGGCACCGGGACCTATGTGCAATCGGTCGGGGTGATGAATGATCTTGAAATAGACGGCTTTGCCATTGCCGTTTGTGAAGAGTTGGGCATAGAGCTTTCGCGCCATCGGTCGCGCAGTTTTGATGAAATGCAAGAGTGGGGAGATGATCTTTCATCTTTTGATCTGATCATCGCCTTATCTCCGGCCAGTCAGCGGCGGGCTTTGGATCTAACGCGCTTGTTCCATCTCACTGTTGAATATTGGCCAATTATGGACCCAACCGGACTTGGTGAAACCCGCGAAGCGAAGCTTGCCTCTTATCGTCAAACCCGCGATCAAATCGTTGACCAACTATTGCGGCGCTGGGGTAAAGGTTAAGCTGCGCCCTTTTCCTAACGTTGAAGCGCCCTGACCAGATAGGGCAGGCTTTTGTCAAATCGGTAATCAAGGCCAAAGTGGTTATCTGGGAACTCTTCGTAATGATGCGCGATTTGTGCCTTGTCGAGTTTTTGCTTCAACCGCCGCGCAACATAGACAAAATCAAACTGGTCTTGGTCTCCGCAGTCAATCCATAGACCTTTTAATGAGTGTAGTGCCTTGGCATGGCTGTCAAATATATGCAGCGGGTCCCAGGCCTGCCAATGCGCCCAGCGGGCATCATCCAATTCACAAGTGTGCAAATCCACCGGCAAACGGATGCCGCAAAAGGTGCTTGGGTCAGGATCATAGCTGGCCCCCATCGCAAGAATCATCAAAGCATGAATATCCGTATGGCTCGGGCTGTGATTGGACCAGATGGATTTTATAAAATTTTCGGCCGACATGTCATGTTTGGCCAGAGCTCTTAAGGTGGCAGGAAAGTCGCGTTGATAGGCGATCTCGAAGCCCATATCACCAGAATGACAGGCAATCGCCGACCACACATCAGGATGGCGCATCGCATGGACCAAAGCGCCATAACCACCTGAAGATTTTCCAAAAAGTCCGCGCCGGCCTGCTCCTCCGCATCCAAAGCGGCTTTCAATAGCGTCCAGCAGGTCAACGGTTAAGAACTCTTCCCAGTTTCCCATCGCAACCGAGTTGATGTATTGATTTCCGCCAAGCCTTGTATAGCAGTCGGGAAAGGCAATCACTGCAGGTGGCATCTCGCCTTCAGCAATCAACCGGTCAAGCCGCTCCGGTACGTTTTCGCCAAAGTTTTTCCAGTTGAGTTGTGACAGGCCGCTGCCCGTATAGCCGGCCAGTGATACCAGAAGGGGAAGCCCTTCTGGGTCTGTTTCATACGGGATATAAACCCCGACTTTACGCTCGTTTGGATCGCCAAGCATATTGCCGGCCAGAGCGTCCGAACGCACCCTTTCAAAAATCATTTCACCCGATTTGAAATCACCGCTGAATTGCATTGTTATTCCTTTGCGCACACAGTCTTAAGAACCAGCGCGAGCCTATCACGTCCAATTTGCCTTAGGAAGGTTCGACTTACCCCTTCAAAGGGTCAGCCATAAGCCATACCCCGCCTTCGGGCCGCAATGTTAATGTCATTTCCGGAACCGGATCGCGGCCTGCGACGGGCGAAAAGCGGAACTGCTTAATCAGGCTGGCAAGGATAATCACAGCTTCTTGAATGGCAAAGCTGGCGCCGATGCAAATGCGCGGCCCATCCCCAAACGGCAGATAGGAATAACGTGGGACAGCTTTCATATCGTCGAACCTCTCTGGCCGAAAGTCATCTGGGCTGTCCCACAGCACATGGCTACGGTGCAGCGCATAAATCGGAATGATGATTGTATCGCCTTTCCTGACTTCGCGCCCGCAAAGCACATCACTGGCCATCGCGGTGCGCGATACAATTGCAGCCGGCGGATATAGCCGTAGGCTTTCATCAATGATCTGCCGAATATAGGGAAGGTTCGGCACATCATCGCCGGTTACCTCGCCGCCCCCAACTGTGTCTGCCACCTCGGCGCGTGCCTTGTCCTGCACCCTCTTGTCATGCGCAATAAGGTAGAGGGCCCATGACAGTGAAAGCGCCGTTGTTTCATGGCCCGCCACAATAAAGGTCAAAAGATTATCGCGCAGCTCGGCGGTCTGCATTTTGCGGCTGGTTTTTGGATCTTCGCCCGCCAAAAGCAGATCAAGCAGATCAGGGGGTGATTTTTCTGCGCCGTTTCGACGGGCATCAATGACCTGATCTGCAATTTGTTTCATTTGCCGCAATGACGGTCCGGTAATCATGCGGTTCAAGCGTGGCACCCAGTTCGGCGCGCCCAGAATGTCCATTAAGGAAACCTTACCGGCTTCGGCCACATAGGCATTGATCGCGTTGTGAACGGCGTCGCGGTCAAAGCCTTTATCATCGGAAAACGTGACATCAGAGATCACATCAAAAGTTGTGGCAACCATTTCATCAAACATATTTACTGCACGCGGTCCTGCGGCGGCGATGCGCGCGTTGCACCGGCTTGCTGCGTCCGTGACGAGCGGGCTTAAGGCGCGGACGTTGCGATGTGAAAAAACTGGTGCGGTGGCCCGTCGCTGCCAGCGCCAATGCGCACCTTCGGCAATAAACAGCGAATTGCCAATGGCCGGCTCTAACAGGTTTTTGGTGACCAGGGATTTAGGATAATTGGCCACATTTTCCAGCAGCATACGGCGCAGAGCCTCTGGGTCCATCACCATATGCCAGCGTTTGCCGGTTTTGCCGGACACCATCGGCTGACGGGTCGCAATGTCGGGAATGATTGACAATACGTTGCGCCGCGCCGCCGCGAGAGAGGCCAAGATGCCCATAGGCTTGGTCACCAAAGGAACCCGAACTGGGAAATTTTCTGCCTGTACCATAAAGATAAGCCTATGGCACTGCGCCCGCAAATCAAATTGTTTTTGCGCAAATCCATAGCTGGATCAAGCAAACTTCTGCGCAATTGAAACTGCCGCTGGCCATGGTGGTCCGATAGAGGTATGGCATGGGCATGTGCTACCGATCTTTTTGCATCCTCTTTTTATGGCTAAGCTTGGCGGGCTGTCTTGGGCCTGTGGACTTGCAAGAGCCGGTTAAACCAATCGGTGATTTTGCTCTAGGCTATGCGGTTGTAGTGGGCCCCAACATGGTCAAGGGTCCGATGTCGCGGGACGGTGATCCGGATGAGATCATCACAGCTGTGAAAAATTCTATCGAGACCCATTTTGAGCCGCTTAGCGGGGCCCAGCTGTACCATGTGGCCGTGAAAATAGAAGGCTATGCTCTTGCAAAGGCTGGTGTGCCTTTGCTTGTTACTCCGCAATCTGCCTTGCTTTTGGCGGTGACGATTTGGCGCGATGAAACCGAGCAAAAGCTTAATTCTGTGCCGCATCAAATCACTGTTCTTGAAGCCCCTAGTGAACGCACTTTGATCGGGTCTGGACTGTCGCAATCGCCCGAGCAGCAACTTGAAAATCTGGCCCAATCCGCCGCCTTGCAAATCGAAGCCTGGCTGCGCACCCAGCACAGTGCAGAAGGCTGGTTCTAGCAAAAGCATCGTGGAAGGGAGGGCCGCAAACATGGCTTTAGGCCAAAGTGCGATAATATTGCGACGATCCAAGACAGAAACACTATCCTGGCCCAAAACATAAGCTTGATTTTTTCCCAAATTACACCTAAATGCGCGCGAATATGGCAATCGGGCGATAGCCCCACAGCGACGAGGCGCAGTACACCATGGCGAAGGAAAAGTTTGAGCGTAATAAACCGCATTGCAACATTGGCACGATTGGTCACGTTGACCACGGCA
>CBFHXE010000098.1:0-5088 GCA_965659715.1 uncultured Paracoccaceae bacterium
CTCTTGGTATTTTGCCCGCTTTACTTCACCAAGGGCTGAGACCCCCACCGATCTGGGTGATCTGGATTACTGGATGAATGTGGATCAGTATATTGGCGGCATCGAACATGCGATCCTGCATCTGCTGTATTCACGCTTTTTCATGCGCGCGATGCAAATCACGGGTCACTTGCCCAAAAACAAAGAGGTTGAGCCGTTTAACGCGCTTTTCACTCAGGGCATGGTCACCCATGAGATTTATCAAACCCAAGATGCTAATGGCGGTCGGCCGATTTATCATCTGCCCGAAGATGTCAAAGATGGCAAACTGGCCGATGGTACCGAAGTTGAGGTGCTGCCGCCGGCCAAAATGTCGAAATCAAAAAAGAACGTGGTGGATCCGGTGAATATCATCGCCGCTTACGGCGCCGATACCGCGCGCTGGTTTGTGCTGTCCGATAGCCCCCCCGAGCGCGATGTAGAATGGAGCGCAAGCGGCGCGGATGCAGCCCAAAAGCACCTTTCGCGGGTCTGGACACTTTGCAGCCGGATCAAGGATATGGCCGCGGATGCCGCCGGTGAGGGCGATCAAGATCTTCTGCGCGAGATGCATAAAACCATTCGCGATGTCACCTTGGGCCTTGAAAGTTTTGGCTTTAATGCCGCGATTGCAAAGCTATACAGTTTTACCAACACCCTGTCCAAATCCAAGGCCGGTGCGGCCGTTCAACGCCAGGCGGTGATGACCTTGGCGCAGTTGATGTCGCCTATGACACCGCATTTGGCCGAAGATATCTGGGCCCATCAGGGCGGAGAAGGGCTTTTGGTCAACGCACCTTGGCCAGTGGCGGATGAAAGCCTGCTGGTGGAAACCACTGTCACCGTGCCGGTTCAGGTCAACGGCAAACGGCGTGCGGAAATCGTGATCGCCAAGGATCTCGACAAATCCGAGGTTGAAAAGCTGGCGCTAAAGGAAGAAGCTATCATTAGGGCGCTCGGCGGGGCCGCGCCCAAAAAGGTGATCGTGGTGCCCGGACGGATTGTGAATGTGGTGGTATAAAGACAGTTTCTATCTGAACTTACCAGCCGATCGGGTGGGCAATTTCCGATTGCACAGCCACCTGAATTTTATAAAGTCCTCCCGAAAAAATACGTTCTTTCAAGAACTTAGGCCCGAAGTAGGTTTCAAGTGAAGCTAGCGGGGCGACAAGCAAACGGGTATTTTGCCAAACCTGAAACGAACCGCAGCGGGCTTTTGATCTATGGCGCTGATGCGATGCGCGTGGCGCTCAAGCGGCAACAGGTAATCGCGGCGCTCATTGGCCCCGAAGGCGAAGCAGAAATGCGGCTGACGCGGATTGCAGCGGGCGAGCTGCGCAAAGACCCTGCGATGTTGAACGATGCGATCAAAGCGCAAAGCTTTTTTCCCGGCCCGAGGGTTGCCTTTGTCGAGGATGCCGCAGATGGGCTGACGAAAATTATCACCGCCGCGCTTGAGGACTGGGCCGACGGGGATGCACAGATTATCGTGACCGCAAACCAGTTGCGCGCCAGCTCAAGCCTGCGAAAACTGTTTGAAAAGCACCCGAATGCCTATGCCGCAGGCATTTATGACGACCCGCCAACCCGTGATGAAATCGAAGCAGAATTGCGCGCGGCCGGTCTGCGCGATCTACCCCGTGACGCCCTAGAGGCCCTTGACGCTTTGGCGCGGATGATCCCCCCCGGGGATTTTCGCCAAACCATTGAAAAAATAGCGCTTTATAAACTTGGTGATGACAGCTCGCTGTCGCCGGACGAGATTGACTCATGCGCCCCACTGTCACAAGAAACCGGCATAGATGATGTGCTAAATTGTGTGGCCGAAGGGCGCACAGAAGAGATCGGACCAGTGATGCAAAGGCTGCGTTCGCAGGGTATCCAGCCGGTGAGCCTATGCATCAACGCGACCCGCCATTTCAAACTGCTCTATACCGCCGCTTCTGATCCGGGCGGGGTTTCAGTCGGCATTGGAAAGTTGCGGCCACCGGTCTATGGGCCGCGGCGCGACCGGCTGCAACGGCAAGCCACGCGCTGGGGCGCACAGCGCGCAAAACGGGCGCTGAGTATGCTGACGGATGTTGATTTGCAGCTGCGCTCAGCCAATCAAAATGCCCCTGCGATGGCAGTGGTTGAGCGCACAATGGTGCGACTTGCAATGTTCGCCCAGCGCTAGAAAAGTCGCGTATTATAGCTTTATCAACGCCTGCAAATTGCTCTATTTCAAGCATCTGTATCGCGTCGGTGTCGCGGCAGTATCGCGGTGGTGCAGAAAAAGGCGATAAAATCTTCTTTTGCACGGCTTGATATGGCGCTCGGTTTAAGAGGGTGAAAACACAATAAACTCCGTTCTGCTTTGCTATAAAGCCGGTTGGTCCGCCACCTTTGGCAGCGGACCATTCCCATCGGGGTATCAGTTGAATTTGGTCTCCAGAAAAGCCAGCATTTGTTCCGGATATTTGTTGAAGTACTGATAGGCATCAAACCGTTGTTCATTGCCAAAAGGTTTGTCTTTTTCCTCGCCGATCCAGATCATTTCCTTTTCGGTCGGGGTGAGGTTGTAAATCAACTCAATGTCATTTTTTCCGGTTTCGGGATCATAGGTGTATTGATCTTTGCGCACCTGAGTAAAAAGCACCGGAACCGTTATGCTTTGCGCATCATTAAGCGTGTCAGCAAAGCGGAAGCCGAATTGTTTTTCCTGCTCGGTCTCGACCGCTTCGGCCAGGTCCATACCGGTTTTGATTTTGATGAAGCGTGAAATCATGTTGAAGGACACAGTGGGCTGATTGGCAAACAAGGCCTTTATGTGCGGATCAGCGAATAATTCGGGCGCTTTGCGCCATGCTTTAAACGTGGCGTTTGCACCCATGCACTGGCTGAAAAACGCGATCTCGTAATCGCCAAAATCAGGGTGCGCTTTAACATAATTCAGCGAACCGATCACATCTTGCCATTCGGTTGTTCCCACGCCAACGGGGGCTTCTGTCCCTTGGGCAAATTTACCGATACCGCCGTCGCTATCGCCTTGGCCCGGTGGTCATACATCACCACATTATAACCCGCGGTGTGCAGATGTTTCACCATTGGCAGAAACTCTGCTGCCACACCGTCAAGGCCTTCGGTAGCACCAAAGCGCGTGGTGGTCAGCGGATGATTGACAATGATGGTTTTGTCCGAAGCCACTGGCGCCGGGATTTCCCATGCGCTTAGGCGGATGTTATCGGGTGTCACAATGTCCACATCCTGATAGTTCATTCCATAATCCGCAGGGTTTTTGACATTTTCCAAACGCTCGGGCGACACCCGTAGTTTTACAATTTGACTAACGTAAATGCGCTCTTTCAGACCGGCAAAATTGGTGGTCCATACCAAAGCCAGCAACAGGCCGATCGCGACCACGGAAGCGGCTATAATTTTTATATAGAAAAACACGTTCTTTATCCTTTTGAAGAGTTGAGGTTTTACCAATTGCAGAAATGCCTAAAGACTGGCGCTAAACGCCGTTGCGCGGTTAAAGGGCTAGACGATGCGGCACAATTGCGCTGCATTGGGACAGTGTGAAATGGTTAGGTGACTGCAAACAATTCAATGTTTACAGTGTAAACTTTAAATGCCACAGTGGCTCATCGTCAAGTCGATATTTACAGTGTAAACTTTTAATTTGATATAGGGTTGATGACAAACACAAGAAAATATCACCACGGCAATCTAAAAGCCGCGCTTATTGAGGCCGGTTTGGAAATTCTGGCAGAATCGGGATTGTCGGGCCTGTCGTTGCGCAATTGTGCCGACCGTGCAGGCGTCAGTCATACAGCCCCCAAAAACCATTTTGGCAATATCACTGGGTTGCTCACTGCGCTGGCGGCTTGCGGCTATGAAATGCTTTTCGGGTTCATGCAGCGCAATTTAAGCGCTGATGCAAAGCGCGCCGAGCGCCGCAATGCCGCGCTTATCGGCTATGTAAAATTTGCCGCTGACCATCCTGCGCTTTTTGAGCTGATGTTTTCAAAACGAAAAATCAACGGGGATGATCTTGTTCTTAAGGCTCCTATTGGCGCCTGTTTGACCATATTGCAAGATATTTCCAAAGGACTTGTCTGGGACAAATCAGACCTGCAAGATGCCGACGAACGCGCCCAAACGATGCTTTGGAGCATGGTGCACGGCTATGCCCAACTTGTTGCCTCGGGCACTTTGAAAGCGGAAACAATGAACGGGTTGGGTGTGCTTGATGTCTTGCCGCAGTTTCACGACAACGGCCCCGATCAAACCCAGTAAAAAAGGCCTACGGAATGATCCGAAGGCCTAATATTTATCTGCTTTGAAAAAGCTCGGCTACCGGCGGTTGCCCAAACCAATATCGTCGCCCAAGGCCACCATATCCGATAGCATCTTGGCCGCATCATCCACGGGCCCGGGCTGGTTTTCAAAGGTTTCTTTGGCCTTGCCATAGAAGTTTTCGGCTTCTTTGAGCATCGTTTCAAAGGTCTCTTCGGTCATTTCAGACCGCAGAACCGCCTTTTCCGCCAGTACCGACAGGCCTTCACCAATCTCGGCGAACCCACCGGTGACCACATAATCCTGATCGCCGTCTTCGCTGCTGACACGCAGCACGCCGGGGCGCAGGGTTGTGATCAACGGCATATGGCCTGGCATCGCAGTCAGATCACCTTCGACACCTGGTATTTGCACCGCGGTTACTTGACCGGATGCAAGGCGCCGCTCGGGGCTAACCAGATCGAATTGCATAGTCTGTGCCATCATGGCCTCCTTTAGGCCGCGTCTGCTGCCATTTTCTCGGCTTTAGCGATCACTTCTTCAATGCCGCCAACCATATAGAACGCACCTTCTGGAAGGTGGTCATATTCACCGGCAACAACGGCTTTGAACGAAGAAATTGTATCCTCAAGCGGGACCTGAACACCGTCAGAGCCGGTAAAGACTTTGGCCACGTCAAACGGCTGGCTGAGGAAACGCTGAATTTTCCGTGCACGGGCAACGGTCAATTTGTCTTCTTCGCTCAGCTCGTCCATACCAAGGATCGCGATAATATCCTGCAAGGATTTA
>CBFHXE010000099.1:0-4834 GCA_965659715.1 uncultured Paracoccaceae bacterium
AACTCTTGATATTGGGTCAACCATCCTTGAGCACGCCAAAGTAGAGGCCCCAGATGGGATGCAGGGGCAGGTTATGTCGGTCGCAGGAGGCGTAGGCCGAGACGCTGCTTTGATACAGTACGATACCCAGCGCACTCAGGAAGCTTTCGGAAAAGAGCCGCGGGTCCATACAATCATCCATGGGCACTGGCGTCTTTCACTCTACCGCGGAATTTGTAAGAACGAATTGTTCAATCTAAAAGATGATCCGGGCGAAATGCAAAATCTTTGGGATGATGAAGTGCATACGGCCGTTAAAAACAAATTGATCCAAAAGCTTGCAGAGCTTGAAATAAATGCGGTTGACCGGGTTCCATTGCCCACAGCGCAGGCGTGAAAAGCACCGCATTGGAATGGACTGAACTCGATGCCGCAAACAACCACCTTCATAACTTTAGGAACGGCTGGCGGTCCGGTACCCAACCGTTATCGCGCGCAACCTGCCCATGCTGTTGTGACCCAAGATCGCAGTCTTTTGATCGATTGCGGCGAAGGTGCAATGGGTCAGTTGATGCGCGCTGGGATAGATTTTCGTAACGTTCATGACATTTTTATTTCGCACCATCACTTTGATCATATCGGAAGCCTGTTTGCTTGCCTTGGCATGAATATGATGCTGCAAAGGAAAACCCCGCTAAATATATATGGCCCTCCTGGAACTCGGCAGATCATCGACGCTTTATGTGGCGCTTGCGATGTTCCTTGGGGTGTCGGGTTTGGCATTCGTGATCAAAACTTGCCTCATCCCAGAGACTTTATCCAAGTGCGTGAGATATCACCTAATGATAAAATTAAAATAGATCAGCTCGATATCAGCTTTTGTGAAAATACCCATTACAGAGGCGAAGCAAATTTTGGACAAGGCGGTCCTATGTCACTCTCTTTGCGGTTCGACGCTCCGGATCGCTCCATTGTTTTTACTGGGGATACTGGCCCTTGTCATAACTTGGAGAACTTTGCGAAAGGCGCACAGCTTCTTGTTGGCGAATTGATGGATTCCGAAGGGACCATGCGGCGGGTTCGCCAGAAAAACCCCCTTATGTCTGATGCGCGTATTGAAATGATGGGTGACCATATGGCAAGACATCATTTATCGCCCGAGCAGTTGGGCGAACTTGCCACCCGTGCCGGTGCGGACCACGTTGTGGCTGTCCATATTCCGCTGGAGGGCATTCACACCAAAACTGCCCCCGAATATATCGCAAAAATTGCTTCAAGGTTTTCAGGAAAAATCACTTTGGCTGAGGATCTTGACCGCTTTTAAACGGCAACGAAAATTGAGCGCTTACCACAATCTAAATCACCATGGGTTCATCGCGAGCGCACCGGCTTTTGCATGGTTACAATCTCCTCTGCCATGGTCGGATGAACTGCAACCACCTGATCAAAATCCTCTTTTGTAGCGCCCATTTTGACGGCAATAGCGGCGAGCTGTATCATTTCACCAGCGCCAGGCGCCACAATATGACAGCCAAGCACTTTACGCGACTGCGTGCTGACCACCAGTTTCATGAGTACCTTATCGAGCCGGTTTGCAAAGCCAGTTTGCATCGGGCGGAAGGAGGTCGCATAAACCTCGATCGGTTCTTGTTTGCCCGCTTCCTCTTCTGAAAGGCCGACAGTGCCCATTTCAGGCTGGGTGAAGATCGCTGTTGGAACCAAGTCATAGTCGGCTTTTGTGGGACGTCCCTCAAACACAGTTTTGACAAAAGCCATTGCTTCTCGAATAGCCACCGGTGTCAAATTCATGCGGTTGGTGACATCTCCAATTGCGTAAACCGAAGGCACTGACGATTGCGAATAGGCATCAACTGTAATTTCCCCGTTAGGGCCAGTTTCAATGCCCAACTCGCCGAGATTAAGATTTTTTGAATTTGGAGTGCGCCCTGTTGCGAACATCACCTTGTCAAAAAGCCTTTCTTGTCCGCCTGTGGTTTTTGTCCAGATTTTTCCCTTGCGCTCTTCCATTTCAAGAATTTGCGTTTCGAGTTGCAAATTTATGCCGCGCTGACACATTTCTTCGGATACCAAACCACGAGCTTCGTTATCAAATCCGCGTAGGATCTGTGTGCCTCGGTAGTATTGCGTAACATCCACACCAAGACCGTTGAAAACGCCGGCAAATTCACAGGCAATGTATCCTCCGCCAACAATAATAAGCGACGCAGGCAATTCCTTTAGGTGAAAAACCTCATCTGAGGACATAGCAAGATGGGATCCCTTAATGTTTGGCAAAGCCGGACGCCCGCCCGTAGCGATCAAAATATACTTTGATGTGATTTGCTTTCCGCCATCCAATTCAACCGTATGTGGATCGACTAACTTGGCGCGGCGATCAAAGGTTTCCACCGTATTACCTTTCAGAATATTTCGGTATATGTTTTCCAGCCGGTCGAGTTCAGTATGCATTTTTGATTTAAAACTTGGCCAATCAAAAATTTGCTCCGATTGGGCCCAGCCATATTGCGCCGCGTCCTCCATCATCGGCGCATAGCCGCTGGCAAAAACCATTAGTTTTTTGGGAACGCATCCGCGGATGACACAGGTTCCACCATAACGGTCTTCCTCCGCCAGCCCAACTTTAGCACCGCTTTGCGCCGCAACGCGGGCTGCGCGAACGCCGCCTGATCCCCCACCAATAACAAAAAGATCATATTCAAAGTTCATGGCAGAATTCTCCGTCTTTAACTTATTTGAGGGGTTTTCCTCACCTCTTCAGGCACCGCTGAAGAGAAGCAATTTTGCTTATGGTTTGTGTCTTGAGTTTATGATTGCAAGATTTTCCCAGTGCAATTTGGCACCAACTTAGTGAAATCTGATATGCTAAATCCCTCTTGTCCAACCACATTTAATTTTGGCTACTCTCTAACTCTTTGGCACATTGAATATAATAGTGCCGTGTTGGGCAGTTAATTTGTTCAATGGCATGCTCTCTTAAAATTTCGGCCTTGATTTTCGAGGCATTTTCACGATCTTCATTCGCATGAATTAGCCGATCTACCAGCTCAAGTGCCCATTGCAGCTCACCTTCAGCCCTTGCCTTGTCTATTTCGGATTTGATGGCGCTCACACCCCCAGAAAGTTGTATAATCCGCTGTGCTTCATCACTTGGAGAAAGCGCTCCTAGCGATGTGGGATTGCCGTCAAACCACCCCATGGTTCCAACAAAATAGGCCCGCACTGCAAAGTCAACACGGCCGTAATATTCACGCAAATATGGTTTTTCTGCCAATTCAGCCGGTAATTTTACGCTATGTGCCAATTGATCAATCGTCAGTCCTTGATCCATGCCTTTGCGGGTTTCATCGACCACATGACGAATTGCGTCACGATAGTCCGTTAATACTTCGGTGATTGTATCGGATCCAAAAAGCGCTTTGGTGTGGCCAGGCGCCAAGACCTCTGGTTTGAACGCCATAAGAAGGTCCATTGTATCTGCCCATGTATCAAAATCACGATATTCGGTTCCGCGAATAGCGTATAGGTTGGGAAAGGACCGATAAAAATTATCGCCGCTTATCAATATCTTTGCCGTAGGATACCAGACAACCATATGATCTGGTGTTTCACCCGGTGCCATAACCAACTCTAGATAGATGCCGCAAAGCTCTAGGCGCTCCCCGTCGTCCCCGATTTGCCGTGTTGGGGACATTGCACCTGCGCCCATGCCTTTTAATGGCCTGTCACCGGGTCCCACGCCAATGCCTATAATTTCCTCTGGATAAGATAGCCCGATACCGAATTGCCGCTTGGTCCGGGCTTGCATCGCCTTGGCCGGTCTTGGGTGGGCTGTGGCCACAATCAAAGTATCTTCAGAAGACTTATCACTGGCAATGATTTCCGGGGTACCGCCTTCTGCGAAAACACTTGCGCCCGATACATGATCGCGGTGCGAGTGGGTTAGGATGATCGCTTTAACGGGTAAAGTCGTGATCTTGCGAAACTCATTTAGAATATTTTGTGCCGCAGACGTTGTTTCCGTTGTGTCAACGATGATGATCCCATCATCACCTATAATCATATAGACATTTGAGGCCGCAAATCCGAAAGCCTGGTAGACATTATCAGCAAGCTGCACGATTTCTTTTTTGAAATATTCTGGGTGAGCTTTGAGTTCCGGATGCATGGGGCTTTCTCCGTATAACATTAGTTGGTGGTGATTCTTGTATTTATCACCGATCTAGGTTTAAGGTTCAAAACCCGAGTGTCGATATAACCGGGGCGCTGTTTAGACTTTTTAGTCGATATTATTGAGCATAATCGATGCAGCCTTTAGGCCTATCTTTAGATTTTTGGGATCCCTAAATCAAGTATTTTAGGAAATTTTTGCATATTTTTATTTTTTTGTGCATTTTAGGATCCCAAGCTTGCATGAACTCAAACAAAACGGTATCTAAAGGCTCTATTGGGATACGTTTGTTAATGACGGAGGGACCCTGTAAGGGTTGAGGGGATATGAGCCACAAAAACATACTTTTCATTATGTGCGATCAACTTAGATTTGATTATCTTGGGTGCTCGGGTCATCCCACAATTAAGACCCCTAATATTGATAGGTTAGCAGCCCGAGGCGTAAGATTTAGCAACGCGTACTGCCAATCTCCAATTTGTGGCCCTTCCCGAATGAGCGCATACACAGGTCGATACGTATCTTCCCATGGCTCTTCATCTAACTTTGCGCCACTTCGTGTTGGCGAGAAAAATATCGGACACCACCTAAACCCCCTTGGCATGCGGACAGTGCTCGTCGGAAAAACGCATATTGTTGCAGACAGAGAAGGCATGGAGAGACTGG
>CBFHXE010000100.1:0-4640 GCA_965659715.1 uncultured Paracoccaceae bacterium
ATTACACCAATGATCCAAGGTCGAGCATTATTGATGCGCTCTCCACCATGGTGGTCAATGGAACGCAGGTGAAAGTATACGCTTGGTATGACAATGAATGGGGCTATGCGCAGCGTTTGATCGACGTGGCTTTGATGGTCGGCAACCGCCTATGATAGATCGTCGGCAGGCCCTGAACGCCTATAGTGCGGTGACGGCCGCCTATTGGGCCTTTATGCTCACCGATGGGGCACTGCGGATGCTGGTGTTGCTGCATTTTCACACCTTGGGATTTTCCCCGGTGCAACTGGCCTATTTGTTTGTCCTTTATGAACTCGCTGGGATTGTGACCAATTTATATGCCGGTTGGATTGCTGCCCGGTTCGGTCTTAAAGCAACGCTTTTTACTGGCCTAGGCCTGCAGATTGTGGCGCTGATTGCATTGACGCAATTGGATCCGGCGTGGTCGGTTGGGTTATCAGTCGCTTTTGTGATGTTGGTTCAGGGTCTATCAGGTGTGGCCAAAGATCTGGCTAAAATGAGTTCAAAATCAGCTGTTAAATTGCTTGCGCCCACCGCAGATGGGGCGCTGTTTCGCTGGGTTGCGATCCTGACTGGTTCCAAAAATGCGGTAAAAGGTCTGGGGTTCTTGCTCGGCGCGAGCTTTCTGGGAGTGTTTGGGTTTGCCCCGGTTGTTCTCAGCATGGCGCTGATATTAGCCGCGATCCTCATATCGCTGCTGCTGTGGATGCCGGCGGGATTGTCACAGGGGCGAAAAAGTGCAAAGTTTTCCGAGGTATTTTCCAAAAACCCCCAAATCAACTGGCTGTCCTTTGCGCGGGTCTTTCTGTTTGGCGCGCGCGATGTTTGGTTTGTGGTCGGTATCCCGATCTATTTCTATGCTGTTTGGTCCGATGGCACTAAAGCCGGCAACCAAAGCGCTTTTTTTGCAATCGGGATATTTATGGCGATTTGGATCATTCTTTACGGATTGGTACAGGCCAATGCCCCAAGGCTTTTGCGCGCAAAGCAGCGCGGGCAGGGGGCCTTGATCAAAGACAGCGGGTCTTGGGTTTTGGCACTGGCCGTGGTGCCGGCAGTTCTTGCACTGGTGCTCTATCTCACGGTGTCGCCCACATCCGTCACCACGAGCGTCCTTGTGATTGGGCTGCTGTTATTCGGCGCAGTATTTGCCGTTAATTCAGCGCTGCATTCCTATTTAATTCTTGCGTTTACAGAACGTGAACGCGTGACGATGGACGTAGGCTTTTACTATATGTCCAATGCCGCCGGACGGCTTTTGGGCACGGTTCTTTCGGGGCTGAGTTACCAATTGGGCGGCGTTTGGCTGTGCTTGGCCGTGGCCAGTGCTATGCTGCTCATAAGCGCGCTGGGCGCTCATAAGCTGCGCTCATGACGCTCTGAGATGGCAGTTGGCCATGCAAAGGCTTTTATGCCGCTCAAGGTGAAGTGGTAAACATATCCAGAAAGCTGGTCAGATTATCTGCCAGCGCATCACAGATATAGCCGCCTTCTTGCACCAGCAGGGTTGGCCGGTTAAGCGCTTTGATGGCTTCGGCGATACGGGCAAACCCTTGGGTGCTAATAGCCAGACCTTTAAACGGGTCATCGACAAAAGCATCTAGTCCCAATGCCACCACAAGGACATCCGTTCCAAAGTCATCAATATGTTTCAAGGCAAGATCAAGATGCTGCAAATAGGCGTCATCTGCCGTGCCGCGCTCTAGGGGTATGTTAAGGTTATAACCAACGCCTTGACCCGTGCCCTTTTCCTGCGAATGACCCCAGAAAAATGGGTAAAACCGTTCTGGATTGGCATGCAGCGATACGGTGAAGACATCGTGTCTTGAATAAAAGATGCCTTGGGTGCCGTTGCCATGATGGACATCAACATCCAAAATGGTGGGCCGAAAACCGCGGCTGCGCAAGCGCTCGGCTGCAATTGCGGAATTGTTTAGAAAACAAAATCCACCCGCAAGGTCGGCAAAGGCATGGTGCCCTGGGGGCCGCGACAAAACATAAGCAGCGCGGGTTTCATCGCTCAATGCGTCGGCCCCAGAAATTGCAGATTGCGCCGACCAATAGGCCGCGTTCCAGGTGCCTTCGGCAATCGGGCAGGCAGTATCCGCCTGATGAAACCCCGCTTGCCCCACGGCGGATTTTGGATAGCTGTCTGTGCGGTTCATCGGGTGAACATTTGGGATCACTTCGGCGCCGCCGCCTTTAATATGGCCCCAGCGTTGATAGATAGTTTGCAAAAACCGCAAGTATTGCGGCGAGTGTATCGCGGCAATCGGGCCCAGACCGGCATCATCTGGGCGAAAAAAGTCACATCCAGCCGCCACCGCGCCCTTTTGCAAAATTGCAATGCGCTCGGGCTGTTCGGGGTTGGGTGAGATTGCCCCATTGGCCATAAAATGCTTTGGGTTGTGGTCCCATTGGCGCTTGTCAAAAAATGCTTTCATCATTGATCCTAGTCCTGCTTGAGGCGAGAATAGGTAAAGGCGTTGCGCTTGTCACCGCAAAACCAAGGTGTCAGATCTGAATGCCAGTTTATGGAGCGGGTTTCGCCAAGCCTGCGTCATCAAGGTGATGCGCAAAAGCTGTCGAGATTAATACAAACTTATTTCCTCGACCCATAGATCGGCTTGATGATCCTTGCCATAGGCCACAACGCCCAAGCTTGAAATGGAGCGTGGCCGTAAGGCTTTACGCATGCCGCGCGCTGAGGCTTTAAAGTTGTCAAAGGGCAACCACACCTCGCTCCATTCGGATGTCGTGGGAAACTCTGCAGAGTAATATTGCCATGGCAGAAAGCTGCCCGATGTCCGCAGATGGATAAAGTAAGTTTCGCCATTGCCTTTCACGCGCAGCCGCAGCCCCTCGAAATTCTGTACCAATTTGCCGCTCAGTCCGGTGCGGATTTGGATAAAACCGCCGTTATTTTCGGTTGAAACCCTGCCATAAAGATGCGCGGCGGGACCAATATCGGTTTGAATGATACGGGCACTGCCGTCGGATACACCCCCCATCACTGTATCGGCAAAGTAGCTCCACTGGCCATTTGAATTTGGTGAAAAATCATCAATCAGCATGGATTGTGCCCCTACCTGATTGGCGAAAAGCGTCAAACATATCGTGAGCCAAATGCGCTTAACCAACATTTTCACATCCTCCTGGGTTCGAAGATAGGGCTCAAAGCGCTCTTGAGTAGGGCTTTTAGCGGAAAAGTAGGTCTATTTGGGAATGGTTAAACCTTTGAGCTGCCGTAGTTACCGCGTATGCCAGCCTAAATTTTTTGGTTGATAAGGTTCAAAACTGCTCCATATTTAACCAAGGTGCGACAAAAGGAGGCAGCATGAGTAAAGCTTTGCGGATCAACGGAACAACCCATGAAGCTGACCTGCCGGATGACGTGCCCCTTTTGTGGGTCCTGCGCGATGCGCTGGGTTTGACCGGCACTAAATACGGTTGCGGCGTTGCTGCCTGCGGAGCGTGCACAGTGCATATAGATGGCACAGCTATGCGATCATGTCAGGTTACACTGGGCGAAGTAAATGGCGATATCACCACAATTGAAGGGCTTGCGGATACCGACATGGCGATTTTACAGCAAAGCTGGATCGACCATCAGGTGGCACAATGTGGTTATTGCCAATCGGGCCAATTGATGCAGGCGGCCAGTTTGTTGACTGATAACCCCACCCCCAGCGATGCGGAAATAGACGCTGCCATGAATGGCAATCTTTGCCGCTGTGGGACCTATCCAAGAATTCGCCGCGCAATACATGCTGCGGCTGAAAAACGACTGCTGCAGGGGTAGATTATGGGACGGATCAAAACAATTGCACGCCGCAGTTTTCTTGTTGGATCGGCCGCTGTTGTCGGCGGGGTTGCCTTTGGCGCTTACAAGCTGCGCCAAACACCGGAAAACCCTCTGATCGATGATTTCGGCAGCGCAGCGCTAAACGCTTTTGTTATTATTGATCAAAGTGGCGTAACGCTGATCACGCCAAAGGCAGAAATGGGGCAGGGTGTCCAGACCACATGGGCGGCGCTCATTGCCGAAGAGCTGGATGTGGATTGGCAGGATGTTAAAGTCCTACATGGGCCGCCAGCCAAAGCCTATTACAACTCGGCGCTTATGGGGATGGCTCTGCCGTTTTTCGATTATCGGTTGACCGACTTTAGGCAAGGCATTCGCGAAGTCATGGGGGATGCAGCCAAATTCATCAATCTTCAGTTGACCAGTGGCTCGACCTCAATGAAGGATGGATATGAGCGGATGCGTCTGGCAGGCGCCTCTGCGCGCGAAACCTTGAAGCGAGCGGCGGCAAACCGGCTTGGTATTGCCATTGATCGTCTTTCGACAGCCAATGGTCAGGTCATAACGCCGGATGGATCGCGGCTGAATTATAGCGACCTTGCGGAGGACGCAGCGCAGCTGACCCCTGAAAAAGTTGAATTGCGTGACCCCAGCGCATGGCGCTTTTTAGGCAAAACAATGCCCCGGCTCGACATGGAGCAAAAAGTTACCGGCAAAGCAGAATATGCTTCGGATATTATCCTCTCTGGCATGCGGTTTGCCACCGTGCGGATGAACCCGCGCAGGTCTGGAATGATTTCGTTTGACGCAGATG
>CBFHXE010000101.1:0-4560 GCA_965659715.1 uncultured Paracoccaceae bacterium
ACCCTTTCGACGACGAGAAAGGGCAATGCTGCGATTTAGGTGTATGCACAGCCTCCAAAAGTTCGCTTCAATCCACGCCTCATTTAACAATCACTTCAATTCACAAAGGTCACACTCCAAACGCAGTACTTTCAAGCTAAACCGCGACGCTGCTCTTACAGAGTGGCGCTCTCTTATCGCATCGTAGAATCCTCGCTCCCAAGGCTTCTGATGCTTGAGCCGATTTGTCTGACAACACCCTTTGGGGAATTTGACGCAGAATACCTTAAGCTCTCTTTTTCTGAAGAAAAATTGTTAAATATTTGTTATTCACGTGGCAATTACAATTTTTTCAAAAGGGTGCGTGAATGGACAAAACAAATGTGCTGGTCATAATGACCGATGAACTTCGGCGCGATACTTTAGGCTGCTATGGAAATAAAATCGTTCAAACACCCCATATAGATGCGCTAGCCAATCGTGGTGTTCAATTTGAAAATGCTTACACTCCCTCTCCAATATGCGTTCCCGCAAGAGCGTCTATAGCCACAGGCCAATATGTCCATGAACACCGATGCTGGGCCAATGCTATACCATACCACGGTCAGATTGACAGTTGGCACCATAGACTTCGCAATGCAGGGTGGCGTAGCACGTCCATAGGTAAACTCCACTTTAGAGGCACTGCTGATGATAATGGCTTTACTGAAGAAATTAAGCCGCTTCACGTTAAAGATGGAAAGGGCTGGGTGCATGGACTACTAAGGGAACGTACAGATCTCTTTGATGCGTCTAGTTTTGCTCAGAACATTGGTCCAGGTGAAGACCCTTATACGGACTATGATAGAACCGTCTGTCGTCAAACTCTTGATTGGTTAGAAAACCGCGCAGCAGATAAAAGCTCCGGTGGATGGGGTGCATTTGTATCCTTCTTACGCCCACATTATCCGCTTACATGCCCACCTGAGTTTTATGCTTTATATGATCCGAAATTACTCCCCACTCCCAAGGCATCCCTTTCTGAGGGCGAAGATGAGCATCCAGTCTTGAAAAATTTGCGCATTGCATGCGATTACGACGCGCAATTTTCAGATGAAGATAAGCAGGTTGCCATAGCATCCTATTATGGGCTTTGCAGTTTCGTTGATGATATGGTTGGTAAAATTATAGCAAAACTTAGTGAGACTGGCTTAGATCAAAATACAGTGGTGATTTTTTCAAGTGATCACGGTGAATGCCTTGGAGACAGAGGCTTCTGGACAAAGATGGTTATGTATGAAGAGGCTGCAAGCATACCTCTTATAATGTCAGGCCCAAACATTAGTCCGCATAAGGAAAGCGCACCCGTATCGCTTATTGATTTATATCCAACGATTTTAGACATTGCTGGTTTGGAGCGCGTTTCTGGGGAGGCTATTCATGCAAGGTCCCTCTTTGAAACATTAAAACAGCCCGACAAAGACCGTTTAATATTATCAGAATTCCACGATTATGGAGCTCAAACTGGAATGTTCATGTTGCGCCATGAAAACTGGAAACTGATACATTACCCTGGCTTTAAACCTCAATTATTTAACTTAGAGAAGGACCCAGATGAAGAAGAAAACCTAGCAAAAGAGAGCGAATATGCTCTGAAACTTGAAGAATTGAGCAATTTGCTCAAAGTCATTTTGGACCCAGACGAAGTGAACAAGTTAGCCTTTCTAGATCAGGAAGACATGATAAGCAAACTTGGTGGACGCGAAGAGATTTTGGCCATGAAAAACTATGATCACACGCCAGTGAATGAAATTTAAATACTAAAAAAAGGAGGTGTCAGACAAATCGGCTCAAGCATCAGAAGCCTTGGGAGCGTGAATTCTATGAGGCGATAAGAGAGCGCCACTCTGTAAGAGCCATGGCTGGGTAACTAGTTGCCGGGTTTTTTTGATGAAAGGCAGTTTATTCTGAAAGGACCCAATTCAATCCTAGGCTTCACATTGACCAGCTTAACTTGGCAACACGCGCAAAATTTGCTCCTAAAATGCCCTCCATCTCAAGCTGGGAAAGCCCACGTGCCTCCATGCCATTTACAAGATCAGGGATTTTACCAGGCCCGGAATGACCGATGTCAGGTGTGTCATATTGCTGGCCCGCAGGCCAGTAATCCGGTCGTGCTTGAAGAATTGCACTAAGGTCAACAGTCACATCAGGCGTGTAGTCAAATCCAAGTCCAACATGATCTACGCCGGCCAGATCGATTAATCTAAACAAATGGCGTAGAAGTGACCCGCTGCTGGTGTCGTTGTCACCCACAAAAATTGCCAGCCCGTTTAGGCCTATTACACCGCCTTTCGCTGCGCAGGCTTTGATTTGTTCATCTGTGATATTTCGCTGATGAGGCCAGACAGATGCAGGATTTGAATGTGTGAATACCACAGGGGTAGCTGACCGTTCAATCAAGTCCATGCTGGTGAGATAACTTGTATGGCTTGCATCCACGATCATACCCACGCGGTTCATTTCTGATAAAATATCGACCCCAAACTGGGTGAGCCGAATATCTGTGTCATGACATCCACCAGCAGCTGCATTATTGAGGTTATAGGCAAACAACATTTGGCGCACGCCAAGCTGATGATAAATTTCGACCATATTAATATTGCCACCAAGAGCATTTATGCCCTCAATATCAAAACTGACTGCCAGGCGTTTGGAGGCTTGCGCTTTATGAATATCAGAGAATTTTTCTACCAACAAAAATTGCTTGGAATGCGCCAGTAACCAGCGCCTATAAGCTGCAAGTGTTGCCATTGTTTCATAAGGCGACATCACATCAAAACCGACATTAATGCTTAAAAAGTTTACGCTGCAACTCTGCCAGTCTTCAAGAATACTCAGATCCATCTCTGGCGATGGAAATAGACCTGCATGGGCGTCCCAAATTAACGATTTATGAAAAATACTGTTCATGGCAGCCCCATCTTTACATTTAAGGTGCCCTCAATGATCCGCGTGGCTATGCCCCCAACTTGCAAGCGTATAATTTGCTCATTTTTGATCTTTATCCGAGTTGTTACTTGGCTCGGGCGGCCAAGCTCTATTCCCTGTTCGGCGTAGACAATTATACAACCAGCATCATCTGCTCGCAAACAATTATGCCGCCATAGATAAGTAGAGAGTGCGGCATTTGTTGTGCCGGCAGCAGCGGATTCCGCAACCCCGACAGCGGGACAGAAATCCCTTACATGAATATTTTTTTCTGCATTCACGACTTCGGTCGAAAATGCCGCAACTGTTTCAATCCGGTTGGAAATACAAAATTTCCGCAGAGCATCAAAATCTGGGTGTAAGCGACCCATTGCTGACAGGTCGCGTAATGGAAGACATAGATGGGTGAAATCGCCTGTTGCAATTTCTGGCAAAAACTCTTCCGATATATCGTTGGCGTCGATATTTAGAATTTTTGCCAAAGCCGCTAAATCAAGATTTGCCGGATTAAACGTAGCTGTCGAAACATCCAGCATCACCTCGCATCGGCCATCTTTGATCTTTCGATATTCAACCTTTGCAGCGCCCTTTGGCAATTCTAGTATGGCCACATGCCAGTTTCTGCCAGCACATGATAGCAACCCATAATCTACCAGTTTCGTAATTAAACAAACCGTTCCATGGCCGCACATTGGTAATTCCATCACGGTTGAAAAAAACTGAACCTTAATTCTGTTTCCGGTAATCTCATTTACGAAGGCGGTGGCCGGAGTACCAATTTCACGTGCAATGCGCGACCGGTGTTTAAGAATAATCGGCGATGCATTTAAAACAACCGCTGCCTGACTGCCCGAATAAGGTATATCCGTAAAAGCATCGTACATTGAAAATGGTACATCTTGGAGCATCGGGGCGTTGTTTTTCCGGGGATTCATTTAACTTCTCCAGATTTGCCTAACAAGGCCACCAAAGCCTATTCTTTGGCTACGGTCAATTTTCTTTCTACGGCTCTGCAGGTGATCCCTCAAGTCATTTGATTCAT
This sequence comes from uncultured Paracoccaceae bacterium, assembly GCA_965659715.1. GTDB lineage: Bacteria > Pseudomonadota > Alphaproteobacteria > Rhodobacterales > Rhodobacteraceae > CABZJG01. The sequence continues at coordinate 3,992 of CBFHXE010000101.1, forward strand.
CGATACTGTCGGACAAATCGGCTCAAGCATCAGAATCCTTTAGAGCGTATCCTTTCCAATCAGGTGTCTGAGCTTTTTAGTAACGTTTCTTTTATAGCGATACGAGCCGTTCTGGCGTCTAAAGACATAGGCGGGGAGTTTTGGCATCTTGGGGTCCATGCCGTAATTGTCACTCCTAGTCTGGCGAGTTTCAAGTCGCCCGGCAGTCTATTCGAGACACTTTCCCGCAAAAACTGACCAAGTGGTCCCAAAAGCGGTCCACGGTAACTCATTTGCCAAGTCAGGTTTCCTACCTCTGCGGTCATAAGCTGCAGTGCGCTTAAGGGTCAGCTATGCGGGACGAAACGGACATTGTTTCTGACGAACGAATGGCCGCTTCTCTATCATGGCCAACGTTGTGAATCGCGCGAAAAACGAACAAGGGCGCTGTCTAACAAAATACCTCAGGCTAAAGTTCGCCGGATGCACGCCTTTCCTGCCAGCGTAGGTACAGGTTTGCACCAAGCCTTGAGATCGGCTCTGGCGGCAAACGCGTTGGGGCGTCAGCGGATAAGGCCCGTGACAGCGCG
>CBFHXE010000102.1:0-4543 GCA_965659715.1 uncultured Paracoccaceae bacterium
ACGGTCACCGCTAATTTGATAAAGGATATCCTCGAAGGCAGCCTTGATACGGCTCTGGTTGCTCTGCCGGTGTCTGAACCCGGTTTGACCGAATACCCTCTTTTTTCCGAAGACTTTATCTTTGTGCGTCCAAAGAAAGATGCAGATAAGCCGGTTCCAAAACCTGAAATGCTACGCAAAATGCGTCTTTTGTTATTGGAAGAGGGTCATTGCTTTCGGGATCAGGCCTTGGCATTTTGCAAAACTAAATCCGCCCCGCCTCGTGATCTCATGAGCGGCAGTTCCCTATCGACATTGGTGCAAATGGTCAGCGCAGGAATTGGTGTGACCTTGATCCCTGAAATGGCGCTAACGGTTGAGCAACGTTCTGCATCGGTTGCCGTCTCGCGTTTTGATCCACCGCGACCCTCGCGCACCATTGGGATGATCTGGAGAAAAAAGAACCCGCTCAAAGATCACTTTGAGCAAATTTCAAAATTCATCCACAAGCCCACTTAGACACGACTTACCCCACATCAAACGCATGGAAGTGCCTAGTGAATTTGCCCACCGCCCGGGCCATAGGTTTGATCGTAATGCCGCTTTAATCTTTGCAGCGCAATTCTAAGAACGATTTTTCCAGATCGGGCCGACCAGCCCAGTGATTGCTCGGTGACTTCTAAGCCTTCGAGATAACAACAACATTTCAAAGCCACATCGCCCAAACCGGGCCCCAGTTCACGCAGCGCTGCGGCGACATGCGCAACCGCTTCGCGTTGCCTAGGATCTTTGGACAGTGCCGCCTCTGGCGCAGCATCCAGAAGGCACTGATCCCATGTGCCATTATCACAGGGCATAAGTCTGCCAACTTCGAAATCTTCGCGCAATCGTTGACCGGCGGCAACAAGTTCACGGGACAAAAGGCTTTACCAGATTTATCACGGCGCCGCGCCAAAATCGCAAGTGGAGTTTCTTGTGGTCCAGCAGAACTTGATTTGGGTTTATCAGCAGCCGCAGTATTTACTGTCGCTATATATTCTGCCGCATGTTCTGATAGTCGATTTCGCCCCGAGGTTGCGACCGCACTTGATGCCAAGATAAACCGAGATAACTTTCCCTTGGACACACATTTTAGGGTACCTTGCATTGCGAGGGCTTGTGCCACTTCAGCCGAGACAGTACCAATTGGGATGGCTGATTGAGCTTGCTCTTCGGTTACGATAAGCGCTTTTTGCATGTTTTCAGCCAAAACCAAGACCGCCCCTTTTGTTTGTAACAGGCGTAAAATTCGTTTTTCTTCGGGTTCGGCGTCGGGTTTGCTCTGCAGTTGTGGGCCTTGCAAGGATTGAACCTGCCTGAGTTTATCCAAGGTCGCCCTGACAGCGGGATCATCTCGCATCCGCTCAATACGCTTTACCTGACGCGAAACTGTTGATGCGTGGCAGCCTAGGTTGCGGGCAATGGTTCGGATGGGCGCACCTTGTTCTTTGTGTAGGTGGTAATGCTGCGCGGCAGTTGGCAGCCATTTAAAACGGTTTTCGGCTTTTGAACCTGAATCTGTTGGTATCATGCTGTGTCCCGTCACGCGCGAATTACAAATTATCAATTTTGAAATTCAAATTTAGGTTGTTTTCTTTAACGAGTTGTTAACTGTCATTGATTTCAGACCACTTTGTTTCCAAATCGTAAACAAATGTGAATCGCAGCGCACGTTGCGCAAAACATCCCGAAAGCTCCGAGCGGGGAAGATGCCTTAACCAACCCCACATCCAAAGGAGTTTCGAAAGTGTCTCAATTTCAAAAAAGACTATCAAACCTAAAGCGACCAAAAATCCTAATTAAAGCAGCTAAAATTGCCAGCCAAACTTATCGGCGCTCTCGGGATTTATCCCGGGTTTTGCGATATAGTCATCCGACCTTGGACAGCTCTATTCACCAGCAGCTTTTTGATTTAGAGTACTCAATCAATCAAAAAAGGCGTCTTCGCGACGCCTCTTATGATCTTAAAACCCATGTTCAGGTTCTCAGCGCGCTTCTGGCCAAGGTTTCGGTTGAACTGCAGTCAGCCGATCACACAAAACTATCCGGAACCGAGGCCTTTTTCTGCACGACATAGGTTTCCAGCGCTTCGGCTATCGCCGGATCAAGCTCGGGCTTTTGATAATTCTCCATCAGCTTTTCCATGCGTTGCGCGGCAAGCAACATCGTGTCGCGCGCGCCTTCTTCATCCCATGTCTCAAAGGGCTTGTAATCCAGCACATCACTGCGCCAAAAGGCTTCTTTGAAATTTTTCTGTGTATGGGCACAGCCAAGGTAATGTCCGCCGGGCCCAACTTCTTCGATGGCGTCCAGTGCTTGGGCGTTTTCATCGATAGCAACACCTTTGGCCAGTTGATGCAAGGCCCCAAGTTGATCTGCATCCATGACGAATTTTTCAAAGGACGACACCAGACCACCCTCTAGCCAGCCGCAGGAGTGAAGCATGAAATTCACGCCCCCTAACAGGGCTGCATTATGCGTATGCGCTGTTTCATAGGCGGCCTGCGCATCGGGCAATTTTGATCCGCACAAGCTACCACCAGAACGGAACGGCAATCCTAGGCGGCGCGCTAATTGCCCGGCGCCATAAAGAATTTGGCTGGCCTCAGGGGTGCCAAAGGTTGGCGCGCCTGAATTCATGTCAATGGATGAAACAAATGCGCCAAAAATCACTGGGGCGCCCGGACGTACCAATTGCGAATAGGCGATACCTGCAAGAACTTCGGCAAGCACTTGGGTCAATGTACCCGCAACAGATACCGGCGCCATCGCCCCGCCGACAATGAACGGAGATACAATACAGGCCTGATTATTCTTTGCATAAACCTCAAGTGCGCCCATCATCACGTCATCAAAAGTCATCGGTGAGTTTACATTGATTAACGATGTCATCACGGCATTCTGTTGCACAAACTCTTGTCCAAACAAAATTTCGCACATATCGACACTGTCTTGCGCACGGCTGGGATCTGTTACCGATCCCATAAAAGGTTTATCCGTCAGCGTCATATGCGCCATCAGCATGTCCAAATGTCGCTTGTTTACCGCTATATCGGTTGGCTCACAAACAGTGCCACCCGAATGGTGCAGCCATTTGGACATATGGCCCAATTTTACAAACTTCTGAAAGTCCGCAATCGTCGCATAGCGCCGCCCACCGGCCATATCGCGCACAAACGGTGGTCCATATACCGGCGCACAGACCAAAGTATTGCCGCCAATATCAACGTTGCGCTCTGGATTGCGCGCATGCTGGGTATAGCGGGAGGGTGCGGTGGAACACAGTTGGCGGGCCAACCCACGCGGAATACGGACACGTTCTCCAGTGATATCGGCGCCGGCTTGCCGCCACAAATCCAGAGCGCCAGGGTTATTGACAAAATTAACCCCGACCTCTTCCAACACCTTTTCGGCGTTGGCTTCAATGATTTCGAGGGCTTCTTGGGATAAAATATCAAAGGTTGGGATATTCCGCTCGATAAATTTTGCAGCCTCCACTTTAACAGAAGTTCGCTCGGCCCGGCGCGCGGCTCCACCGCCGCCACGAGACCGCCTACGCGGTGCTACATCTGCCATAGTTTTCCCTTTCTTATCGTCGCATAAATCCCATTTGCGTCTATGGTTTAATACATTCAAGAACGCCACCTCACCCCAATTGCGCCGTCTCAGACGGGAAAGCGACATCTACCGGTTTTCTGAGGCATTTCATGGTTTTTCATCCTGATAAAGGGATGTAGACTTGCACAATTCTGCTTTGGGGCTTAGGACGCGCGCATGGAAAACAAAACCCAAGACCGCCTTTTAATCATCGACTTTGGCAGCCAAGTAACACAATTGATTGCCCGCCGTCTGCGCGAATTGAATGTCTATTGCGAAATCCACCCTTTTCAAAGCGTCGATGAACAATTTCTGAAACGCTTTGACCCCAAAGCGGTGATTTTATCGGGCGGTCCGTCGTCGGTTCTTGACCAAAATGCACCGCGCCCCCCGCGCAGTGTTTTTGACTTGGAAATTCCGATTTTAGGAATTTGTTATGGCCAGCAGGTCATGATGGACATGCTGGGCGGTAAAGTGGAACGCGGTCATGGCACGGCTGAATTTGGTCGGGCCTACGTCAGTAAAGAAAACAAAGAGCTTGGGCTTCTAAAGGGTTGGTTCGAAACCGACCGCGAGCAGGTCTGGATGTCGCATGGTGATCACGTCAGCGCCATTGCCCCCGGGTTTGAAGTTTTCGGCACCTCGCCCAATGCGCCATTTGCAATCACGGCCGATCCCAAGCGGCAGCTTTTTGCGGTGCAATTTCACCCCGAGGTCCATCACACTCCAAACGGGGCTAAGCTTTATGAAAACTTTGTAAAGCTTGCTGGATTTAAAGGCGATTGGACCATGGACGCCTATCGCGAAAAAGCCATTACCGCGATCCGCGCGCAAGTAGGTGATAAAAAGGTTATTTGCGGCCTTTCGGGCGGTGTGGACAGCTCGGTTGCCGCCGTTTTGATCCATGAAGCCATTGGCGATCAACTCA
>CBFHXE010000103.1:0-4509 GCA_965659715.1 uncultured Paracoccaceae bacterium
CAATGGAGTCCATGGCCGTATTGACACCAAATGGGATCCCAAAGTCAATAAGTGTACGCAAAATTTTCAACAGTAGGCGCTATTTTGCTTGAAATGGGATCCCATTTATGGAATCAATGGCCCTACAGGCTTAAGTTGAAGCCAAATATTGTTTCAATTGCCTTATTTGGGATCCCAAAAGGTGAATTAAATATTAAACTAACGTTGAGAGGTCCGTAAAATGGTAGTCATTGTTCCTAAAAATAAATCCGTGGAAAGTTACGAGGGCCTGCATCTTTATCATGGGGGTATATCGAACTGCTCCATGCGTGTTCGGATGACATTGATCGAAAAAGGGCTTGATTGGACCAGCCATCATATTGACCTCAAGAAGAAAGAGAACATCACGGATGATTATTTCGGGATTAATCCAAATGGCCTTGTGCCGACACTTATAGACAACGGAACCGTGCACATCGAGTCAAACGATATTATTGACTACCTTGATGAAACGTACACCGAGCCGTCACTGCGTTCAAAAAACAATGAAGCAGAAATGTTAGAGTGGCTGCGCCTAGCGGGCTCTATTCATGTTCCTGCAGTAAAGCCTTATGTCTATGCGACAAAGATAGCTAAGAAAATCAAGAAAACTGTCGAGGAAGAAAAAAAATACGACGCGCTTCAAGAGAATGAAGAACTAAAAAACTTCCACGCGAAGCATAAGGGCACGAGCCAATTTTCTGATGAGGATATGGTCAAGGCTGAAAAAATTCTTGAAGATTGCTTTTACAAACTCGACCGAACTTTAGAAGACCGCAGTTGGATCATGGGCGAGCAATTCACGCTTGCAGATATTTCGTGGGTTCCACTGTACCATGTTCTGATCGGCTGTGGATATCCATTCGAAAAATATGAAAATATCACCCGCTGGGCGGCCACTTTTTTGGAAAAAGAAAGTTTTCAAGAAGGGGTCCTCAAATGGTGCGCCGATTTTTCGGAAGTTTAAAAATTGATAGTCAAAAAAATCAATTTTTCTACATGTGAAACGCTTGAAGGTAAAATCTCAGAGTGGGCAACTTTAGTGTTATTTTTACCCACTCTTATTGTTGACAGTGTTGTTGGAGCTTCGCGAGCACGCCCCCAAAAGCATTCCCCACAACCGCATTCTTTCTTCTACCTAAGACCGCCGTCAGACGACGGCAAACGGAGACCAAATCATGAATAAGAGAACTCGCAAAAATCCGCTTCAGCACTTCATCGGGGGCGCATGGATTGACTCCGAGAGCGGTGAAACTTTTGAGGATTACAACCCTATTGATGATAGTCTGTACGCCCGAGTTGCCAAAGGGACCGGGTTGGATATGCACAATGCTATTTACGCAGCGAAAACAGCTTTTACAGCTTATCGGCAAACAACGCCCACGCAGCGTGAAAGGTGGTTGTTGCGAGTGGCGGAAATCATGGAAGAACAGCAATCAAAGCTCGTTGACTGTTTGATTGATGAAATCGGCTCGCCCATCCAAAAGGCAATGTTCGAATTTACCAAAGGCTTAACAATGATCCGCGCCGCAGCGGGCATGTGTCGCAATGTCCGTGGTGAAACAATACCTTCTGATGCTCCGGGAAAGTTTTCGATGTCAGTTCGGGAACCGCTGGGCATAGTTGCCGTAATTACACCCTTTAATGTGCCGCTGATCAAAACCACAAGGTTGGTCGCAAACGCGCTGGCACTTGGAAATACAGTGGTGCACCTACCGTCGGAGATGGCACCCCATTTGACAGTTTTATTTGCAGAAATTATCGCCGAAGCAGGTTTTCCAGATGGGGCTTATAACGTCGTAACAGGTTATGGCGCTGAAATTGGCGATGATCTGACCAGCCATGAGGATGTAAATTTCGTAACCTTCACCGGATCCAGCGTGGTTGGGCAACATATTATTGAGGTTTGTGCCAAAAATAAAACTCCCAACACTCTTGAACTGGGAGGAAAAAGCCCAACCCTAATTCTTGCAGATGCCAATCTTGACGAAGTTATGCCGCTTGCCGCCCGCTCGGTGTTCATGTTTGCAGGGCAGGCTTGTATTGCTTCAAGCAGGTTTTATGTTGAACGGCCGCTCTACGATGAATTTGTAAAACGTTTCGCGATGATTGTCTCAAAGCTGGGTATGGGAGATTTGCGTGATCCGAACACAGTGATTGCACCGGTGATTTCGTCCCGGCAAAGAGAGCGCATTAAAAATCATATCGAGGACGCAAAAGCCAAAGGCGCAACTGTGGTGGCCGGTGGTGGTTGGGACGGGAACCGCTGTCAACCGACACTTCTAACAGATGTTACTGAACAGATGACAGTATGCAGAACCGAGACCTTCGGGCCGGTAACGTCTATCTATCCCGTGGAAAGCTATGAAGAGGGTTTAGAGCGCGCCAATGACACGGAATATGGCCTGTCATCTGCAATCTTTACCAAAGATATCGACAAAGCATTCCACTTTGCCCGGAACATCGGTGCGGGCATGTGCCATATCAATGGGCCCACAATCCATGATGAAGCACACGTACCCTTCGGCGGCAACGGCGAAAGCGGCGTTGGCCGCGAAGGCACTGATGCAGATATGGAAGCAATGACAGAATTAAAATGGATTACGGTACAGCTATGAAATTTACGCTTTATCATCACGGATCTTCCGTTTGCGCTGCCAAGGTCCGTTTGGCCATGGCAGAAAAGGGTCTTGAGTGGGAGGGAGTTTATATTGACATTCTCAAAGGCGAGCAATTTGACCCAAACTATCTAAAGCTAAACCCCAAGGGCGTAGTGCCCACTCTTGTACACGATGATCTTGTTATACCCGATAGCACGGTGATCATCGAATATCTCGACCAAATTGCCCCAGAGACCAGCGTGCACCCGAAAGATCCATGGAGCCGGGCCCAAGTGAGATATTGGACCAAAGCAGTAGACGAAGATCTGCACCCAGCGTGCGGCGCCGTTACCTTTGTGTGTTCACATCGGCACACGGTGCTAAAAAACCTTGGGCCCGAAGGCGCAGAAGAATTCCTTGCGTCAACACCGCCCCTGTCGGTTACTTCGGATTGGAAAAGCCAAAAAGATGGGTTTGTACGCTATGGATTCGATGCGCCCGGAGCAACCGAGAAAGTCAAGCTCTATGACACCTATTTGAAAAAGATGGAAACAGCATTGACTGATAGTAAATGGCTGGTGGGCGATGCGTTTACAATCGCAGACATCTCGATGGTGCCTTATGTCAATCGCCTTGCGATGATGTCTATGCGCGGGATGTGGGAAAATAACAGGCTGCCGAATGTGGAAAATTGGTTTGATCACATTGAGGCGCTGCCAAACTTTAAGAAATGCCTTATCGATTGGGTTCCTGAAGAGCTTACAAATGATCTACGAGAAAATGGAACCAAGAGCTGGCCGGAAGTGGCTAAAATTCTTGAAATAAATATCTAAAATAGGAGGAATGAACATGGGTCGATTGGATGGTAAAACAGCAGTTATAACCGGCTCGGGTCGCGGTATCGGCGCAATAATGGCACAGCACATGGCAAAAGAGGGTGCGAATGTCGTTGTAACCGATGTGCTGGATACAAGCGATACAGTCGCAGCCATTACTGATGGTGGAGGCGCAGCATTTGGATTGAACGTCGACGTCACCTCAGACAGTGATCTTGCTGCTATGGTTGAGGCCACGGAAAAAGAATTTGGCGCTCTGCATATTTTGATCAATAACGCATCAATTTTTGCAGCCCTTCAACCCAAGCCATTCCTGCATATTGAAAATGATGAATTTGACAAGGTTATGACCGTGAATGCACGTGGAGTGCATCAGGCAACCAAGGCAGTTGTTCCTGCAATGTTGCGCGCTGGTGGCGGCAAGATCGTTAATATTGCCTCGGGCACATTTTATTATGGCCCTCCTGGTCTGTCGCACTATACGGCCTCTAAAGGCGCAGTTATCGCTTTGACCCGCGGATATGGCCGTGAGCTGGGGGATAAAAACATTCAGGTGAACGCTATCGCACCGGGGTTGACCGAAAGCGAGTCAATTAAGGGGCATGCAGGTTTTGATCCGGCACGCGTGCCCACTGTGCAATCGCGTTCGATCAAGCGTGAAATGCTGCCAGAAGATCTTTTAGGGTCGCTGATGTACCTGATCACATCGGACAGCGATTTTGTTACTGGGCAAACACTGAATGTCGATGGCGGTAAAATAAACGTCTAAAAAAGAACTGTGAGAAGATGGCCAAGAGTTATTCATATATCCCACCGGATGGTGGCATGAATTATAACTGGTCGGCTAATCATACATTTATCAAAATCACTTCCGATGATACGGGTGAACAGTATGCGGTGATGGAGGACAACCTGAAATCAAATTTCAGCTTGGGCCTCCATTTCCATCGCAAAATTTGAAAGTTCCCACATTTTATTGGGATCATTCGACTTCTTAGTTAATGGGCGCCAGCGCCGAAGCGTTTATCAACCTGCATATATCTTAGGAGCTTCTT
>CBFHXE010000104.1:0-4144 GCA_965659715.1 uncultured Paracoccaceae bacterium
AAACAACCCGTTATTCTGCGGCGGCAGGCGTTGCTGTCACGGTAAGAGTGCCTCCGGCCTTTTCAACTGCTGCAATGGCCGATTTCGACGCACCAGTAACAGACAGCTTCACTTTGGCGGAAATGTCTCCCTTGGCCAAGATACGCACGCCATCAAGCTTACGGCGGACAAGGCCCGAAGCGACCAGAACATCCTCTGATATCTCAGCGGATGCATCCAATTTACCAGCTTCAACAAATTTCTGGATCAAGCCGAGATTTACAACAGCGTACTTCTGACGGTTAGGTTTGTTGAACCCGCGCTTTGGAAGCCGTTGATACAACGGCATTTGGCCGCCTTCATAGCCGTTGATCGCCACACCTGAACGTGACTTTTGACCTTTGATACCACGGCCAGCGGTTTTACCCTTGCCCGAGCCGACACCACGGCCAACACGTTTTTTCTTTTGCAGGGCGCCATCATTATCGCGCAATTCATGTAATTTCATGTCGCTTCTCCTTTGCCGGAACTGCCCTTCGAGCGACCAAAGGGGCAAACACGGCGTTTCACAATTTTGATTCTGGGGCATTCTACCCACCGCAGGCGTATAAACCCAAGCAGCACGCCATGCAAGTCCCCTGTAACTCAAAGCAACAATACCAGTCTAGACACAGAGCACAGCTATGAAAACCGCCCTAGCTGCCTCATCCACTCATCCGCCACATCGCCCATGGTTTTGGAGCGGCCATCTTTGATCCATGCCATAAACGGGTGGGTGAATTTGAAATCTGGGCCACACTCAGAGCTTAAAAACCGCCTGACATTTTGGGTGTTTTTATAATTTGTATCAATTGGAGTATCGCGGCAAATAGGTTCTCTATGCCAGTTAAAATCTGTCATGCCTCTCCCTCGCTCACTGGATTTCGGTATCCAATATAACCATAGCCAGCCTATTTCTTGCCGGATCTAGCTTTTATGTCGGCCAATAGGCGATTTTTCCGCTCGGCGGCTAAAATTAAAAATATGCATCGCAAAATTTTCCACTTTAAATATCACTTTAAAGTGATTATAGTCAATAATATTCTTGTTCAGATTGTTTTATAAAAGGATTTTCGCAATGCATAAAGCTGCAATTTTAACCCTTGGCATCTCTTTTGGCGCGCTGGCAGGTTGTCAAACCGACACCCTACCCGAAATAGAAGTGGCAGACACCAGTTTGCCCAAATCTGCGACCCAAGGGCCTCCGTCAAAACCGATCTTCGAAAATTCAGTTGTCTCAAATGATATCGATTTTATCAAGACGGGTGATCCGGCCGTGAATTACTGCATTGCTTTTGAAAGAAAAGGCGAAGCAGAAATGCCTGATAAACGTGGCGGCGAACTGATGGCTTCGGGTGTTTCGATGTTTGAGGCACGGTTTGCGGATGGCGCCAAAGTTTAATTTTGGGCACATCCCGATCTAGGCTCGCAACAGTCTGCACAAACTTATGTCAATCATGTCGCCCGTGCGGTTTCCCATTTGCCAAGCAAAATGCGCAAAACCTTATCGCATGTGGTCCTGCATCACGGGAACGAGTCTGCCTTTGCGGAAGAGGCAGGTCATTTCTTTGTGCTCTATCACCAGAATATTGACACACGGCTGCGCAACCATGATCTGGAAGAGACCGTGTTTCATGAAAGTGTCCACGCAACGCTCGACGACCGTTGGTCGGCCAGCAGAACATGGCGGGCAGCACAAGCTGCGGATAATGGCTATATAACAAATTATGCACAATCTAAACCAAATGACGAAGATATGGCTGAGTCTGCTTTGTTTGCCTATGCGGAATTGATTACGCCTGGTCGGTTGCCGTCAAATGTATCCACAAAAGTCAGGCAAATCATGCCAAACCGCCTAGCGTTTTTTGAAAAACTCTTTGGCAGCATGCAGCCCTTGCATCAGAAAATCGGTTCTGCAAGAAAGTGTTGATTAAAAGATAAGGGTCAATGGCGTGTGTTCGTTTGAAAGCGCACAATGACGGCCATATGGTCGCCGAGACTACGCAGTTAGTTTTTGGCGACCTACTTTTAAACAGTGGTCTGAGCATGCCAAGAGTATTCGCTATTCGTTTTGGGGCACTTCTAAATCAAACGCAGCAGCAAAGCTTATATGCCCGGCCGGAGCAGGGCCTTGAAAGATAATTCTTTGAACAAGCGCCCTGTCTAAAGCGCCATAAATAAGCTGGCCGTCGCTGTGAAAGCCAAAGCGGCCATATATTTGCGGATTGCCGATCACCACGCAGCCCCGCGCGCCTTGGGTTTTCAGCCGGCTCAGGCCTTCTGTGACCAAAGCACGACCCAAGCCTTTGCGCTGATCGGATGGCCTTACAGCAATTGGGCCAAGCGCATACCAACGGCCCGAAGCGCCCGAAATTTCCACCGGTGAAAAGGCACAGTGTCCCAAAAGACTGCCCTGCCCTATTGCGACCAATGACAGCGATAAATCGCCCTCGGCTCGAAGCGTTTCAATGATGTTTGGCTCAGCGCCATTGCTAAAGGACATCGGGGCAAAGGCTGCTTGGGTGACACGGCGAATGGCCGCATAATGCGCAGGGCTTTCTTCTTTGATCTGATAGGCAATCTCACTCAAGGCAACGCCTCCCATCTTGGACTTGTACTTTGCTCAGATAAGTCCAATTTTCTGTGCGCCTGCCAGCAAATCATGCGCAACCACATGCCCGAGCGCCAGCGTCTTTTGCGAAGGTGGCTTAAGGTCTGGCACTTGCACGGTCGTTGCGCCAGATCGCACAGCAGCGAGCGTTCCGGGATCGCTGTCTTCAAAAGCGGCGCAGTCCTGTGCATCGAAACCTGCTGTTGCAGCAGCTTTGAGATAAATTTCAGGCTCGGGTTTGCCAAGGGTTACCTGATCACCGCCCACCACATGGGTAACCAGATCAGAGATGCCTGCCTTTTGCAGATGCTGCAGCGCGTGGTCTGTGCGGGTGGATGTGGCCACCATGCGGGGAATGCCGGCATCCTGCAACAGGCTGAGCAGTTCTTGGGCGCCAGATTTTAGTGGAATGCTCTTTGCGCGCTGCTGTTCAGCATGTTCAACCCAAGCCGCATTGAACGCCGTAAGGTCGACAAGATGACCAAGTGCTTTTCGTAAAACGATGCTGCTATCGACGCTGCGCAGTCCGAGACAATCATAAAACACCCATTCCATGTTGGATAAATCAAATTCAGCGCAGGTTTGAAGGAAGGATTTGAAAAACTGGTGTTCGCTGTCGATCAAAAGGCCATCCATATCGAACAGCACAGCTTTATATTGCATGAAAAATTATCTTTCGTTCTGCGGCAACCCATCGGTGATATCGTAATAATCACCCTTTTGGCTGACAAAAATATGAATATGGGTTTTTACATCCGTCGGCCCGTCAAAGGCCCCCATGGAAACGGCTGTCCAGTCTGTTTCAACGACGGGATCAAAAAACAGGTTGGTCCCACAGGTTTTACAAAACCCGCGGCGGACTTTCTCGGACGATTGGTACCACGAAATATTTTCCTTACCCTCAATAATCAGCGCCTCGCGCGGAATATCGGTTGAGACCAGATAGTGACCGCTCCATTTGCGGCAAATGTTACAGTGACAAGCATCGGGGTTTTTGAGGTGTCCAGAAACGCTAAAGCGAACCGCCCCGCAGAGACATGAGCCTTTGTGCATATGACACCTCCTAATCCAATGCTGTAAATCTATGTTGCGACACTACCCAAGACCTTTCTCACCCTCAACACGAAAAAACGCCCCAGCAAAAGCTGAGGCGTTCTTGAAATCGTAGACTTGAAAAAAGCGTTAGTCGCGCTCTTCGATGATCTCAACCATATGCGAGATTTTGTTGACCATGCCGCGGATCGCAGGCGTGTCTTCAAGTTCGCGTGTTTTGTGCATTTTGTTCAGACCCAGACCGATGAGGGTCTGGCGCTGTTTGGCCGGTCTGCGGATCGGGGAACCGATTTGTTTGACGACGATGGTTTTTGCCATTTCTCGCTCTCCTTACGCTTCAGCAGCTTCAACAGGCGCGGCCGGAGCCTCATCCCGTTTCAAAATGTCTGCGACTTTTTTACCGCGTCGCTGCGCGACCAATCTTGGGCTGGCTTCTTTTTGCAGGCCGTCGATGGTTGCGCG
>CBFHXE010000105.1:0-4137 GCA_965659715.1 uncultured Paracoccaceae bacterium
CGGTGCAAGACGCGGTGCAAATGGCAGAACTGGGCGGCGGTGAGACGGCGCGGGAACGCCATCTGTCGCGCGGCAAACTGTTGCCGCGGGATCGGGTATCAAACTTGTTGGATCCGGGCAGTCCGTTTTTGGAAATCGGAGTGACCGCCGCGCATGGAATGTATGAGGGTGCAGCGCCATCTGCCGGTGTGATTGCAGGGGTCGGTCAGGTAAATGGCATCGACTGCATGGTGGTGTGCAATGATGCCACCGTCAAAGGCGGTACATATTTTCCTATCAGTGTGAAAAAACACCTCAGAGCCCAAGAAATTGCCGAAGAATGTCACTTGCCCTGCATCTATCTGGTCGATAGCGGCGGCGCAAATTTGCCCAATCAGGATGAGGTCTTTCCCGACCGCGATCATTTCGGCCGGATTTTTTACAATCAGGCCCGCATGTCGGCCAAAGGCATTGCGCAAATCGCCGTGGTTATGGGGTCGTGTACGGCGGGCGGCGCCTATGTGCCGGCGATGTCTGATGTGACCATTATCGTCAAAGACCAAGGCACTATTTTTCTGGCTGGGCCGCCTTTGGTGAAGGCGGCAACTGGCGAAGTTGTCAGCGCCGAAGCACTGGGCGGCGGCGATGTGCATACCCGGCTGTCGGGTGTGGCCGATTACCTTGCCGAAGATGATGCGCATGCTTTGGCCTTGGCGCGCCGCGCGGTCGGCAATTTAAACCGCCAAAAGTCGGCAGGGGTGGTTTGGCAGTCCCCAGAAGATCCTGCCTATGATCCCGAAGAAATCCTTGGCATTGTGCCGCCCGACTTGCGCAAACCCTATGACATCCGCGAGCTTTTGATGCGCGTGGTGGATGGATCGCGCTTTGATGAGTTTAAACCGCGCTTTGGGGAAACCTTGGTGACAGGTTTTGCCCATCTTATGGGATGCCCTGTGGGGATTATTGCCAATAACGGCGTTTTATTTAGCGAGTCTGCACAGAAAGGCGCGCATTTTGTTGAACTGTGTAGCCAGCGCAAAATACCTTTGGTGTTTTTGCAGAATATTACCGGCTTTATGGTGGGGCAAAAATACGAAAACCAGGGCATAGCGCGCCATGGCGCCAAAATGGTGACAGCGGTGGCGACCACCGCAGTGCCGAAAGTGACCATGGTGGTTGGCGGCAGTTTTGGGGCCGGCAATTATGGCATGTCCGGGCGTGCTTATCAGCCCCGCTTTATGTGGAGCTGGCCAGCGAGCCGCATCTCTGTGATGGGCGGCGCGCAGGCCGCAGGGGTTTTGGCAACGGTCAAGCGTGATGCGATTGAGCGCAAGGGGGGCTCATGGAGCAGCGAAGAAGAAGAGGCTTTCAAAGCGCCGACCATTGAAATGTTTGAACGCCAATCCCATCCGCTCTATGCTAGCGCTCGGCTTTGGGATGACGGAATTATTGATCCGCGCAAATCCCGCGAGGTTTTGTTTCTGTCGCTAAGCGCGGCTTTGAATGCGCCGATAGAAGACACACAATTTGGCGTTTTCCGGATGTAAATGTCCCCCGATCTAACAAAAGGCTTCTAATCGTGAGACCTAAGATTTTTGAAAAAATTCTGATTGCCAACCGCGGTGAAATTGCGGCTCGGGTGGCACGAACAGCGCAAAAAATGGGCATTGCCACGGTGGCGGTCTATTCTGATGTGGACCGCGACAGCTTGCATGTCGCCAGCGCGGATGAAGCTGTGCATATCGGCGCCGCATTGCCTGCGCAAAGCTATCTAAACAGCGCGCGCATCATTCAGGCTGCGCTTGATAGCGGCGCTCAAGCGATACATCCCGGCTATGGGTTTTTATCCGAAAACCCTGAGTTCGTTGAAGCGGTGGAAGCCGCTGGATTGACGTTTATCGGTCCCTCGGCTGCGTCTATCCGTGCCATGGGACTTAAAGATGCGGCCAAAGCGTTGATGCAAAAGGCCGATGTGCCGGTGGTGCCCGGCTATCATGGGTCGGATCAAAGCGATGCGTATCTGGCCGAACAAGCAAAGCAGATCGGCTATCCGGTGCTGATCAAAGCGGTCGCCGGCGGCGGCGGCAAAGGCATGCGTTTGGTCGAAGGCCATGCAGAGTTTGCCAATGCGCTGCAATCAGCGCGTGCAGAAGCTCAAGCCGCTTTTGGAAATGACGCAGTTCTTATCGAAAAATATATCAACTGTCCGCGCCATATCGAAGTGCAGGTTTTTGGCGATGGCCGCAATGTGATCCATCTTTTTGAGCGCGATTGCTCATTGCAGAGGCGCCATCAGAAAGTCGTCGAAGAAGCGCCAGCGCCGGGCATGAGTGAGGATATGCGCAGCGCCATGGGCGCGGCAGCGGTGCGCGCAGCGCAAGCCATCCATTATAAAGGCGCGGGCACAATCGAATTTATCGCTGATGCAAGCGGTGGTCTGCACCCGGATCGATTCTGGTTTATGGAAATGAACACGCGCCTGCAGGTCGAGCATCCGGTCACCGAGGCAGTGACAGGAATTGATCTTGTTGAATGGCAACTGCGTGTGGCAGCAGGCGAGCCGCTGCCAAAGGCGCAAACTGAACTGCACTTAAACGGCCATGCGGTCGAAGCAAGGCTTTATGCCGAAGATGCCGAGAAAGGCTTTCTGCCGGCCGCTGGCCGCCTTGAGCATATTGCTTTTGCCGAAGGGTGTAGAGCCGATAGCGCTGTGCGCTCTGGTGATGACATTTCGCCGTTCTACGATCCAATGATTGCCAAGCTTATTGTGCATGCGCAAAGCCGCGAACAGGCGATGGACAAGCTGACCCATGCTTTACAATGCACCCAAGTGGCGGGCGCTGTGACGAACCTTGGCTTTTTAACGGCTCTCAGCCAAAATTCAGCCTTTCGAAGTGGCGATGTGGATACCGGGCTGATCGCGCGCGATTTTGAGGCATTGGTCGCACCAAAACCTGCTCCGCTCGATGCGATCATTGCTGCCGCGCTGGCCGTTCTTGGTGCGCGGTTTCAATCCAATCCATTGGCAGGATTTACACTTTGGTCACCTCTTCAAAGCCGATTGGGGCTCAGCCACAAAGACAAGCTTTATGAAGTCACGGCGACAGTGCTTGGAGACCGCTGCCTCCTAGAATACGACGGCAACAAGGTTGAGGCACATTATGATGGCCAAAAATGGCAACTTACAGACCAACCTTTACCGCCGCTTTATCAAAACGGTCCTGAGATCACGGTCTTTGTAAATGGCGGATTGCTCTTTGAAGTGCTCGATCCGCTAAACCGGACATCCGATACTCTCGATCAGGCCGTTCAGATCAATGCGCCGATGCCGGGCTTGGTGCGGAACATACTGGTTCAACCTGGACAGCAGGTAGCCCAGGGCGCGCGTTTGTTGGTGCTTGAGGCGATGAAAATGGAGCATGTTCTGGTGGCGCCGCGCGATTGCCGTATTAAAGATGTTCTGGTTAAAAGCGGCGCTCAAGTTGCGGCAGATGATCCGTTGATTGGTCTGGCAGATGGCGCCGATGGTGATTGATATAGCCGTTTAATCGTCTGCTTAATGGGCCTGCGAGTCGCCGCCGTTGAAATTCGACGGCGCGAAATATCGTGCAGAAAAGCAGTTTCGACCACGCGGGTTTTCTCTAATTAGAACAGACCTGATAAAAATCCACTTAAAACTTACGCTTACACGATAAAGTTTTGGGGTTTTTTACAAAATTTGACTTTACGTCAGGAATGTTGCGAACCCTTGTTGACCCCGCATCAAGGCAAGAGTAAACCACGCATCAAGCCAAATCGAAGAGTGGCCATTTTGGGCTGCTCGCAGAAAGGAGCCACTTGTGGATGAGATGCTAAGGGAATACCTCCCGATTTTAGTGTTTCTGGCCATTGCCATTGGGCTGGGCCTTGTTTTGATCTTGGCCGCCGCGGTCATCGCGGTGCGCAATCCTGATCCCGAAAAAGTATCGGCCTATGAATGCGGATTCAACGCATTTGATGATGCGCGGATGAAATTTGATGTCCGCTTCTATCTGGTATCGATCCTCTTCATAATCTTTGATCTTGAAATCGCCTTTTTGTTTCCATGGGCGGTCGCGTTTAAGGATGTAAGCACGCTTGGTTTCTGGTCGATGATGGTCTTTCTGGCAGTGCTGACCA
>CBFHXE010000106.1:0-220 GCA_965659715.1 uncultured Paracoccaceae bacterium
CCCTGCCGATTTGCATCTTGACTCCATGCTGATGCCCACTGCTGCCAATGTCGAATTGATTGAACAACTAGACCGCGCTGGCCCCTTTGGCGCGGGAGCCCCGGGTCCAAGGTTTGCGTTTGCCGATATGGCCATCAAATTTGCCAAGCGCGTTGGGGAAAACCATCTAAAACTACGTTTTGGCGGCGAAACCGGACCCCAGATTGATGCTATTTCTTTT
>CBFHXE010000106.1:230-4111 GCA_965659715.1 uncultured Paracoccaceae bacterium
GGACCGGCGCTGCAAAACCATGGCGGGGCGCGGTTTCACCTTGCTGGGCGGCTTGAAGTTAACACATGGCGTGGCCGGCAATCAATTCAGCTGCGCCTAGAAGATGCTGCTACAGCTTGATGCGTCAGGTAAAGATTTGCGGCTTGGACGCGCCACGCTCTCTTAATGACAAAAAATCGCACTTTGAGGCAGATTTTCCACTTGCAAGCACGACTGGCTTTGCCTAGAAGACGGCTCACAACTGCTACGTGGCCCGTTCGTCTATCGGTTAGGACGCCAGGTTTTCAACCTGGAAAGAGGGGTTCGATTCCCCTACGGGCTGCCACTATACTTTTCACAATCATATCAGATAGTTACAGCGAAAAACGGCAATGCATTGGTGCCTTTAACCAGTAGAGCTGCCTTGAATTGAAAGCTCAGTGTGATCGATACTTACTAAACTCAACCCAGCATTTGGGGAATCGGAATACGAACAGTTTCCAGAAGGTTTTTCATTATGAAAGCCCGATCAGGGCTTTATCTGAGTAGGTTTTGCACAGGGGCAATTTGTTAAACCAAGTTTTGCCATGCCATTTGGTTCAGCATCCGACATAAAGCACATGTCCATCGGGCATGGTCGTGTTACATAAAATGGCATTCTCGATATTCGCACCGGTGAGGTCGGCATTCCACAGCGTCGCCCCGGACAGATCGGCCCCTTCTAGGTTGGCGCCAAGCAAGTTTGCGCCCTCTAAATTCGTGTCTTTTAGCGTTGCCCCCGTTAGATCAGCCAAAAGAAGTTGTGCCATCCCAAGCTGGGCTAAAGTAAGATCTGCAAATTGCAAATTTGCGTTTGATAGATTGACATCTTTGAGATGCGCAAACCTTAGATTTGCCTCTTTTAGGTCGGCAGCGAATAAATTTGCCTGATACAACTTTGCATTTGAAAGGTTGGCTGCCTGTAACTTGCCATACCACAAATTTGCACCTTCAAAGTTGGCGCCAGATAGATTTGCTCCTGTTAGCTCTGCTTCTGCCAATATGCTTTGTTTCAGGTTGGAGTTTTCAAGTTGCGCGCCTTTTAAATTTGCGAGCGTTAACTCCGCACCCTGCAGGGCTGCACCGGATAAATCCACACCTGATAAATCACAGTTAAAACACGCGTTTGTGCCCGTGAGCTGGTTTAAATGCTCTGGCTCAAAAGCTGCCACTCCGGTTGAAAACAAAGCTATAACACAGGCAATTTTTGCAAATCGCATGGCTCTATTTCTCGGACACAACATATGTTGCGCTTGTTTCGTGCCTACGCTTTGAAAAATTCATTGTGGTCTCCGTAATGTAAGATTGGATTATTCGTCTTTTTCACAAAACGCGGTATAAATGGTTGTGTAATTTGCGGCGAGATCCATAGTCCAACTAAGCTCTAGCGCCGCCTTTTCATTTTCTGGCTGTTTGCCCAACTTGTCCCAATGTTGCGCAGTAAGATCCAAAAGAAAATCAATGGTGCCTGAGATTTTTTCACAAGCATCAGGGGCATAGGTTTTTTTCATGGGACTTTCAGCCGCCGCTTGCGTGGCGGATATTATCACTAAGGCAATAAAAATTATGCGCATTTCTCCTCCTAACGCTTATATCCGTTGGATATAAATGGTGTTTTATCAGGATAGTTTCCGTTGGTCACGCCTGCTGTTTTTTAATCTTTGCAGCGCGCATTATCATCAAAATGATCCCAATTAAAATCAATGTATATGTCAGGCCGGAACACGCCCATTTAAGCATGGAAAAAATCGAAGCAAGATTGGCGCTTGACGCTGAAATCACACCATCACTCAAATACTGTTTTGCCAGCAAAGCCAGTTGATAGTTTTCCAGCCAGTCAAAAATCACTTGAAGGAATGGCACAAGGTTCAAACGGCCCACCTTATCGGAGAGCGGTTTGAACAATAGCGACAGCAAAACCGCATACATGAGCCCGTAGATCACTCCAAACAGTACATCCCAAACTTGGTTAAAGGTAATATACGCGGTAATCATTTGATCGCTACGCATTGATAAAAATGCGATCACATCCGCCTGATCAAAGCCGAACGACGTGCCAAGCGATCTAATATTGCTATCAGCCACTTCAAAGCCTGCGCCTTTGCCCATCATCACCAATAAGAGGTAACCGACAAATACTGCAGCAATCGAAACGCCAGTTACAAGATTAGATTTTTGGTAAAAAAACTGTGATACACCTTTCAAATTCAAGACCTTAAACCGAGCTATTTTTTCTGTGCTGTCATCCTTTTGGTCAGACATCTTGGGTGTGCTCCATCTTTGATGCAATAACGATAATACCGATTGTGCCGCCTCTTATGCTCCGCAAGAAAACGCGCAACAAAGTCGATACGGTACTCTACCAACAAACCACTGCCTGTGGTCGGATATTACATTTATACTTTGTATTTATAATCTTCTTTGAATAACATTTGCACAAGCGTTTTTTGACATTCGAAAAATCTAAGGGTGCATAAAATGAAAATGACTGAATTTTTGGATCAGTATGCAGACTGGGGTGATCTATCTATGGTCAATGACATGTTCCATGAAGATTACATGTATCTTCGGGAAACAGAAATGCTGACCAGGGATGAATTTATAAAGCATATGCAGGAAGATTTTGCTGCTGGAAAATTTAAGTCTTCAGACAGAAAAATCCTTTATGAGGACGACAATGTCGTTTCTTGGGAACATTGCGTTACGGCGCCCGACTATAAGCGAAAAGTCACTCTGACCTGTTTAAAAAAAGATGGAAAATTGTGGCGTCAGATCATGCTGCATGAAGATTTGTAAGTGAGCACAGCAAAAAATAGAACAATGTCAGAGTGTTTGAATAGACAGAAAAGCTATTGCTATATTGCGCATGAATTTATTCTTTTGCAGCAAGAGGCGTCGCGCCGGTTTCCTGTCTGACGATCAGACCATCTTTTTTCAAATAGACCGCCATCACTGCATCACGGCTGCCGTTTGCATAAGTGGCAATGGAATGGGCAATCATGATATCATCATTTTCATAAATACATCTGCGGTTTTCAATATCAGAGGCAGACATAAGCGCCGCCAATCGGTCCCAATCCGTATTTTGTAAATTGGTCACCTTTCCCGTTGAATGCCAAATAAACTCATACTCTTCATGAAAACAGCTTAGAAAGGTTTCAACGTCCAAGCTATCCCAAGCGTTAAACATCTTTTCATACAGCATTCAATTCTCTAGATATTGGTGTACTTGGCGCATAATCTACTGCTCAGATAATTACTATTCATTCATATAGTAAACAAACCCATGGTTTTAAAATTAATAAACTGTTTTTGGTTTTAATTATGCCGTAAACTTTTAGCAAACACGCCGGCCAGTGTTTGATACATTTCACGGGTCTGGCTTACAGTGGCTATTCCCACTTCACACGAAACATTGCTTCGTTCCTGCGCAGAAAAAACGGGGTAAAAGGCCCGTTATAGGTGGCGCGAATAGCCACCCCTTGGATGGTTACACTATCTTTATCCAACGCCTCTTTGAGTGCCGCCGCATGCTTGCGGTGGTTTTCATTATTTGAACGACCCGAATACTTGAGAACCGCATAATATCCGCCTTTTACCGTGACCAGCGTAACATTATGAGCCCGTGGCATTGGGGCCGTTTGCGCCGAGTAAGACTTGGGCAAGAAAAAATGCATCACCAAACCGCTGCCATCATCGGATTGGATGACGGGGGTTGTCATTGCAATTTTCGAAGCGCTTTGGTTCGAGCCCGAGATATACCTAAACAAGCGCCCGAAAGCTCTGTCTTCCCCTGAACTTTGATGGGTTTGAACAGCAAGCCTATCCTCGTATCGCCTGATCTCATAGAAATCAGTACGTTT
>CBFHXE010000107.1:0-1166 GCA_965659715.1 uncultured Paracoccaceae bacterium
GGCTTTGATAGAACTTGAAATTGCCCGCAAAGTACAACGTCAACCTGGCGGAATGGTGTCGCTTGAACAACCCTAAGACCGGCTTCAAACCGGTCTAATTCAATTCTTAGGGACTATATTTGAAATGAGGCCATCGTTATTTGTCATGGTTTTGAAATGGCTGCATTGACAAACACACTCAATCAAACGCATCTTCCGCCGCCAAAGAGGCCCAACCGAGTCGAAAGGAAATTGCATGCCGGTCGTTGTGGTAGAATCCGAAGCCAAAGCAAAAACAATCAATAAATATCTTGGTTCGGATTTTACGGTTTTAGCATCCTACGGCCATGTCCGCGACCTGCCCGCCAAAGACGGATCGGTCGACACAGAGGCCGATTTCGAAATGCAATGGGAGGTTGGCGCCGACAGCCGTAAACATATCAAAGCCATTGCCGATGCGCTTAAGGATGACAATGAGCTGATCCTTGCAACCGACCCGGACCGCGAAGGTGAAGCCATCAGCTGGCACCTCGAAGAAGCGCTGCGCAAACGCAAAGCGATCAAAAAAGACACCCCTGTCAGCCGCGTTGTGTTCAATGCAATCACCAAAGCAGCAGTCACAGAAGCCATGCAAAACCCCCGGCAAGTCGACGCACCATTGGTCGAGGCGTATCTGGCACGCCGCGCGCTGGATTATCTGGTGGGCTTTAATCTTTCGCCTGTTCTTTGGCGCAAACTGCCTGGCGCAAAATCCGCTGGTCGGGTGCAATCGGTTTGCCTGCGACTGATTGTCGAGCGTGAAATGGAAATCGAAGCTTTTCAGGCCAAGGAATACTGGTCTGTGAAAGCGTTACTCGGCTCGCCTCGAGGGCAAGATTTTGAAGCGCGGTTGGTCAGTTTGGCTGGCAAAAAGCTAGATACACATGATCTGGAAAACGGCACACAAGCCGAATTGGCCGTCCAAGCGATCAACAGCCGTGATCTGCAGGTCACATCAGTTGAAGCCAAACCTGTAAACCGCAATCCCTCAGCGCCCTTTATGACCTCGACGCTGCAGCAAGAGGCCTCGCGCAAGTTTGGCATGGGTGCGCGGCAAACCATGAATACCGCGCAGCGGCTGTATGAAGCCGGGCTGATCACCTATATGCGGACCGATGGCATCGACATGGCGCCCGAAGCGGTGATGG
>CBFHXE010000107.1:1176-3440 GCA_965659715.1 uncultured Paracoccaceae bacterium
TTACGGCGATGACTATGTCCCCAGCAGCCCGCGCATGTATAAAAATAAAGCCAAAAATGCCCAAGAAGCCCATGAGTGCATCCGCCCCACAGATGCGCGCCGCGATACCGCAAGCCTGAAACTCACCGATGCGGACCAGAGGCGGCTGTACGATCTAATCTATAAGCGGACGATTGCCTGCCAGATGGCCGCAGCGCGGCTTGAGCGCACCACGGTTGATATTGGCAGTGAAGATGCGCAGGTCGGGCTGCGCGCCACCGGCCAGGTGGTGCTGTTCGACGGATTTCTGCGGGTCTATGAAGAAGGCCGTGATGACAGCGCCAGTGACGATAACGACAAACGCCTGCCGCAACTGATGCAAGGTGATGCGCTAATCAAACAAAGCATCACGCCGACCCAACATTTCACCCAGCCTCCGCCCCGCTTTACCGAAGCCACTTTGGTCAAACGCATGGAAGAGCTGGGCATCGGGCGGCCGTCAACCTACGCAAGTATTGTAACAACCATTCAAGACCGCGAATATGTCCGCAAAGAACAAAACCGTCTCTTCCCAGAAGACAAGGGGCGCATTGTCACCATCTTTTTGCTGAATTTCTTTCGCCGCTATGTCGGGTTTGATTTTACCGCTGGGCTAGAAGATCAGCTGGATCATGTCAGCGCTGGAAAAACAAACTACAAAGAGGTGCTGGGGGAATTTTGGCGGGATTTCTCGGTGGCTATTGCTGAAACATCAGAACTGCGCATCACACAGGTGCTTGATATTCTTGACGAAA
This sequence comes from uncultured Paracoccaceae bacterium, assembly GCA_965659715.1. Taxonomy (GTDB): domain Bacteria; phylum Pseudomonadota; class Alphaproteobacteria; order Rhodobacterales; family Rhodobacteraceae; genus CABZJG01. The sequence goes on from CBFHXE010000107.1 coordinate 1,950, forward strand.
ACCTTGCACCCCAGCTGTATCCACCACGCGAAGACGGCAGCAATCCACGCGCTTGCCCGCAATGCGGCGTCGGTCGCCTCCATCTCAAAACATCCCGCACCGGCGGCTTTGTTGGCTGTGGAAATTATCCCGAATGCCGCTATACCCGCCCTATTTCAGGCGAAAGCGCCGAAAGCGGCGATCGTCTTTTGGGCGAAAATGAGGGCGATGAAATACATCTTCGCACGGGCCGCTTCGGGCCCTATGTGCAGCGCGGCGAGGTCAGTGAAGATATTCCAAAACCGCCCCGCGCCAGCCTGCCCAAAGGCTGGCCCGCCGCGGATATGGATTTAGAAAAAGCGCTCATGTTGCTTGATTTGCCGCGTGAAGTGGGCCCGCACCCCGAAGACGGGGTAATGATCGAAGCCGGCATTGGCCGTTATGGGCCTTTTGTCAGACACGGCTCGCTCTATGCCAACATCAAAGAGGTCGACGAAGTTTTTACCATTGGCATGAACCGCGCCGTTGAAGAGCTTGCTAAAAAAGCCGCCAGCGGCGGCGGACGGCGCGCGGCGGCCAAACCGATTAAGGAATTGGGCGAGCATCCAAGCGAAGGCGGACCGGTGAATGTGATGGACGGGCGCTATGGTCCCTATGTCAAATTTGGCAAAATCAATGCGACACTGCCCAAAGATGTGGCGCCCGAAGACGTAACAATGGATATTGCTGTGGCTCTAATCGCTGAAAAGGCGGCAAAAGGCGGCAAAAAGCGCCCTGCTGCCCGCAAGAAAGCCAAAGCAAAATAATGCTTTGGTGTTCAGCGGGCTTTGATCTGGCGCGCGAATACCAAGTTTTTTTGAATTCTTGCGTGATTTCAGCTTTTGAAACCTTGCTCTAAATTGACTCTGAGCCCAGCTTTGGTCACATATCATTTTAAGTCATATTAGGGAGAGATTTCCAATGAAGAAAATATACGGCTCAGCTTCGGAGGCGTTGGACGGGTTGCTGTTTGACGGGATGTTTATCGCATCGGGCGGCTTTGGTCTCTGCGGGATACCAGAACTGCTGTTGCAGGCCATCAAAGAGGCCGGCACCAAGGATATGACTTTTGCGTCGAACAATGCCGGCGTTGATGATTTTGGCATCGGGATTTTGCTGCAAACCAAGCAGGTTAAAAAGATGATCAGCTCTTATGTGGGGGAAAACGCGGAATTTATGCGCCAGTATCTGTCGGGTGAGCTAGAGCTTGAGTTTAACCCGCAAGGCACGTTGGCCGAGCGGATGCGCGCAGGCGGTTGCGGCATCCCGGGGTTTTACACCAAGACCGGTGTAGGGACCGTGATTGCCGAGGGCAAAGAGCACAAAGATTTCGACGGGGAAACCTATATCATGGAGCGCGGTATTTTTGCCGATCTGGCGATTGTGAAAGCCTGGAAAGCCGATGAAACCGGCAATCTTGTGTTTCGCAAAACAGCGCGCAACTTCAATCCACCGGCGGCCATGTGCGGCAAG
>CBFHXE010000107.1:3450-3826 GCA_965659715.1 uncultured Paracoccaceae bacterium
CCCGACACTATTCACCTTCCGGGGATTTATGTGCACCGCTTGATCCAGGGCGAGCACGAGAAACGCATTGAACAGCGCACAACGCGCCCAGCCGCATAAAGGAGATTTGATCATGTGGGACCGTAATCAAATGGCCGCGCGCGCTGCGCAAGAGCTGCAAGACGGCTGGTACGTCAACTTAGGCATCGGCATTCCGACGCTGGTCAGCAACTATATCCCCGATGGGATCGAGGTGACGCTGCAATCGGAAAACGGCATGCTGGGCATGGGGCCATTTCCAATTGAAGGCACGGAAGATCCTGATCTTATCAATGCTGGCAAGCAGACCATTACCGAATTGCCGCAGACCGCCTATTTCGACAGTGCCACCAGCTTT
>CBFHXE010000107.1:3836-4103 GCA_965659715.1 uncultured Paracoccaceae bacterium
GCATGATCCGAGGCGGTAAGATTGCAATGGCGATTTTGGGCGCGATGGAGGTCGCGGAAAACGGCGATCTGGCCAATTGGATGATCCCCGGCAAGCTGGTCAAAGGCATGGGCGGCGCGATGGATTTGGTGGCCGGTGTGGGCCGCGTGGTGGTGGTGATGGACCACACCAACAAACACGGACAAAGCAAAGTGCTAAAAGCCTGCACATTGCCGCTCACTGGCAAGGGCGTTGTGGACCGGATCATCACCAACCTGGGTGTTCTTG
>CBFHXE010000108.1:0-3994 GCA_965659715.1 uncultured Paracoccaceae bacterium
AAAACCCGCCGCCGGTTTTTGGGTTTCGCATTGATCAACTCGGCGATTTGCCCCTGCCGCACCAAGGCCGGTGAATGGGCACCCGTTGAGGCATCGGCAAACAGCATTTGCACATCGCGGGCCCGCACATCTTTGCCACTGACCTTATAGGCGCTGCCAACATCGCGGGTAATTCGGCGGTTGATATCAAGCACATCAGTATCGTTAAAACCCGAGGGCGCAAGCCGCTCGGAATTGTCCAGTTGCAGGCTCACCTCGGCGTAATTGCGCGCCGGACGGGTTGCAGCACCGGCAAAAATCACATCTTCCATACCGCCGCCGCGCATGGCTTTCGGGCGGTTTTCCCCCATCACCCAGCGCAGCGCTTCCAGCAGATTTGATTTACCACACCCATTTGGCCCGACCACGCCCGTAAGCCCATCCGAAATTAGCAATTCGGTTGGGTCAACAAAGCTTTTAAAACCTATCAAACGCAGTTTGGAAAAGCGCACGCGATATCTGCCTATGATTCTGCTCTTTAATATCGTGCCCTGAGGCCTTGGCCAGAGTCAACCAAAGCCCCACTTGATGTCGTGTTTATACAGTAAAAAGACACAAGATATCGGAAAAATCTCGGTTGAAGTGCCGGTAAACTCCGCTATCGTCCTTCTTATCAACAACTCTCACAATAGATCGCCTTTATGCCATTAACCATTGAATATGCGGATCCAAAACACCCAGAAATCATTTCACTTTTGCAGCAAAGCCATGCGCTGATGCTCTCGCTTTATAGTGCTGAAGAAAACCATTTCTTATCTGTAGATGCCCTCTGCGCGCCGCATATTCGGTTTTTTGGCGCAAGTTTGGATGGGCGATTTGTCGGCTGCGGCGCGCTGGCCTTAATGGACGGATACGGCGAGCTCAAATCCATGTTCACTGATCCCTCTGCCCGCGGCCAAGGCGTGGCAAAATCTATTTTGGCGGCGATTGAACGCGAGGCGCAGGGCAACGGTCTTGATCGCATCGCACTTGAAACCGGTTGGCTGCTCAAAGAAGCGGTCGCCCTATATCGCAGACTTGGATTTCGCGAAAGCGGTCCGTTTGGAAATTATCCGGACAGCCCTGCCTCACTGTTTATGGTCAAGGATCTTGCACCAAAGGACAGTTGAGACGCGCAGTAATCACCGATGGATCAACCGCCAGCGGTGTGATATCGGCGCAGCCGGTTGCGGATCTAATCGCGTCAAGTGCCAGAGGAAGAATGGTTTCAGTATTGGGAAACCAGAGATTGGTAATGCGGATCGCCTCAGCCCTTCGGCGTAGATCGCGGACCTTAAATTGAACGCCTTTCACTGTTACAAGCTGAGGCGCAATTGGCCAGAAGAGCGGCGTGCCGGTGTCACAGCCGATACAAAAAACTAATATAATCCAGTAAAACCGGCGCATATTGATCCCCTGACATTCTCAAAGATTCTAAGCGCGGTTTGGTTAATGAATTGTTTCACCCTAAAAAATCATGTAATTGGTCATAAATTGCCATCAAAAGATGCGGGCCATGCCATTTCAAAAAATCAATGCGGAAAAGCTTTCACAAGCGGTCGTGCGCCAGATCGAGCAGTTGATCCTACGCGGTATACTTAGCCCGGGCGAACGGCTTCCTGCCGAGCGCGATCTGGCCGAACAACTGGCTGTGTCGCGGCCGTCCCTGCGCGCGGCGATCAGTGATTTGCAAGATAGCGGCTTGCTTGTGTCGCGCGCCGGAGCCGGAATATTTGTTGCCGATGTTTTAGGCAATGCGTTTTCACCGGCGTTGGTGCGCCTGTTTGAACGTCATGATGAAGCGGTTTTTGACTACATCCGCTTTCGCCGTGATCTTGAGGGGCTCGCCGCTGAACGCGCGGCCAAATATGCCTCGGATACTGATTTAAGGGTGATCCAGACGCTCTATGATAAAATGGAAAGCGCACATACCAAATCCAATCCGGATGATGAGGCGCGGCTTGATGCCGAATTTCACCTCTCGATCATTGAGGCCAGCCATAATGTGGTGATGTTGCACATGATGCGGTCAATGTATGACCTGCTGCGCAAGGGTGTTTTTTACAATCGCAAAATGATGTTTAAGCATCGTGTCACACGCTCCAAACTATTGGAGCAACACGGTGCGATCAATTCAGCATTGCAAGCGCGCGAGCCAAGTGCAGCCCGCGCCGCGATCGAAGCGCATCTTGATTATGTCGAGCAAATGCTGAACCAGCAAAAGGCAGCCGAGCGCAATGAAGCCATCGCCCAGCAACGCTATGCCAATGAAAAACGCCGTGGATAGATCGGCCTAGGGCGAGCGGCGCCAAAGCTTGCAGGCCAGCCAATTCCAAAGACCGGCTGCACGATCTGCCCAAGGCGCAAGCACCGGATCAATCCGCGCCGTGCGAAACCGAACCCAGCGCACCCAAAGAGCCCAAAACCCGCCGAGAAACACGACCAGTAAAACAATGTTTAGCCACGGTATAATCCGCTCATCTGGTCCGGTAGCCGGTCGCACCGAGGTTGCATTGGGATAAATTGATAGAAATTCATTGCGCCAACCGTAATGCCGGATCACCGCCCATTGGGTTGCCCCATCCGCTTGGGTGCCAATCAGGTCCGTGGCACGGGCTTGAAGGTTTGCAGTGTTAAATTTGAAATACGGCGGCCAGCCCCATCCTGTGTCTTCATTGCGGTAAATCATCGGCTTTTCATTGCTGCGAAAGGTTTCGATGAAGAACACATCCCGGTTCACAGGTGCGCTTGCATTGCCACTATCACTGCTCGCCCAGAACCAGCTGTTAGAGCCGAAATCCATCCGTTTTTCATAGCTATTGGTAATTCTGACGATGTCATGCTGCGGCAGGGTATAATGCAAAATTCCAAGCACAAGTAGCGCTAAAATCAACCGTGTGGCCCACTTAAAATAAGTCATTTAAAATCCCCAAAGATGCATCTCTTTGGGCCGATATAGGCATTCATCCGGTAAGTTGCATTAGGGCGGCAAAACTTTTTGCCACAATTGCCAAACAGCACGGGCCAAGCGCATGGCAAGGCCCGCGCTCAAAGCTTTAGCCAATCACATTAAATTCCGGCCCATAGGGATAGCCCGTGATATTTTCATTGCCGGTCTCAGTGATCACCAAAATATCATGTTCGCGGTATCCACCTGCGCCGGCGTGGCCTTGGCCAATGGTCAACATCGGCTCCATCGAAATCACCATCCCCGGCGTTAGCACCGTGTCGATATCCTCGCGCAGCTCTAGTCCCGCCTCACGGCCATAGTAATGCGATAGCACCCCAAAAGAATGCCCATATCCAAAGGTGCGGTATTGCAGCAGATCACGCTCGACAAAAAACTGATTGATCTTTTCGGTGACCTCGGCGCAGCTGGCCCCGGGCTGCAAAAGTGCCATGCCGTATTCATGCGCGGCAACATTGGCCTGCCAGATGGCAAGGCTTGCGGCGTCCACCTCGCCAACAAACATCGTGCGCTCAAGCGCCGTGTAATAGCCCGAAATCATCGGAAAGGTGTTTAGCGATAAAATATCGCCGCGCTGCAAGCGCCGGCTGGTGACCGGATTATGCGCACCATCCGTATTGAGACCGGATTGAAACCACACCCAGGTATCGCGGTATTCGGCATCGGGACAGGCATCGGCAATGGCGTTTTCCATAGCGTCGCGGCCCTGCATGGCAATGTCGATTTCGCGTGCGCCTTCGGCCACCGCGTCGCGAATGGCATAGCCGCCGATATCAGCAACCCGCGCACCGGCGCGGATCAACTCAACCTCGGCCTCGGATTTGACCATTCTTTGGCGCATTACCGCCTGCGCGATGTCGATTTTGGCCGATGGGCTCAGAAAAGCTTCGAGCTTATCGCTTAACGCGAGGCTGAGGTGATCGCCTTCATAGCCGATGGCTTTGCCCGGGCCGGTGACTGATCGTATAGCACGCCAGAAATTGTCGCGCTGCCAGTCGGTATAGGTGA
>CBFHXE010000109.1:0-3989 GCA_965659715.1 uncultured Paracoccaceae bacterium
CTCTTCGGCTGTGCCTTGCACAGAATGGCATAAACCAACCTGCCGTATATCGGGGTAACGCGCACCGATGGCCCAGGTATTAATGGCCATCGGATTAACATATTGCAGCATAATCGCATTGGGACATACTGCACGCATATCCTCGCAGAGGGACCATAAATGCGGCACCGTTCGAAGGCCGCGCATAATACCGCCCACACCCAAAGTATCGGCAATGGTTTGGCGCAATCCGTATTTTTTCGGCACTTCAAAATCGGTGATTGTACAGGGATCATAACCACCGATTTGAAAGCAAACGACAACAAAGTCTGCGCCATCAAGAGCTGCACGCTGTTGGGAATACGTATCAATCTTTGCGTCTGCCCCTAGTGTTTCCACCAACTTATGCGCAACGAGTTCACTTTCATTGAGCCGCGTTTGATCTATATCCATCAAGGCAATTTTTGAGTTTTGAAGCGCTGGGTACTGCAAAACATCCCCAAGGATATTTTTCATAAATATGGTAGAGCCAGCTCCAATAAATGTAATTTTCTGTTCCACCAAGGGCAATCCACCTATTTTACTGCACCAAGCGTAAGCCCGGCGATGAAATGTCGTTGCATCAGGAAAAACATAACAACCGGAGGGACAGCGGCAAGTAGCGAGGCTGCTGAAACCAGATGCCAATTGCTAATAAATTGGCCATTTAGGGCGCGTACACCTGCCGTGATCGGTTTAACCTGTTCACCTTGGGTCAAAACGTTGGCCCAGAAGAAATCATTCCAGACAAATGTAAAAATCAATACCGCCAACGCGGCAATTGCAGGCCGCACAAGCGGCACGATAATATACCAAAATATACGCCACTCTGCGACGCCTTCCACGCGAGCACTCTCAATTAAATCAAACGGCAAGGCTTTTATAAAATTCCGCATAAACAAAGTGCAAAACCCTGTTTGAAACGCTGCATGAAACAGAAACTGACCGGCAATAGTGTCATAAAGGCCAGTTTGAACGGATAAATCTCGCACCGGTACCATCAGGATTTGGAACGGTACAAAATTACCAGCAACAAATAGGAAAAATAATGGCAGGGCCAAGCGAAACCGATAAACGGCAAGCGCGTAACCCGCCAAGCACGCCAAAGATACAGAAATAGCAACCGTGGGCAAGGTTATCATAAAACTGTTGATCAAATATTTGACGGCCTCTGTCTGAGCAAAAACAGTGTAATAGTTTTCGATCAGCTTGAATTCAGTTGGCCAGCCAAAAACATTCCCAGTATTGATATCTTTAGACCCGCGCATGGACGTAAGAAAAATCGCAAGAAGCGGCAACAGCCATAAAAATATAGCTAAAGGAAGAAATGACTGATAGGCAACACGAGTTGTTGTACTTGCCCGTTCTATAGGACGCGGAAACATCTAGGCACCTCGCCGTTCGTCTTGGTACATGCGCCACAAAAAATAGCTAATGAAAACCATCATTATGGCAAACAAAACGGTTGCGACAGATGAGCCGTATCCATAGCGCTCGCCGTATTCGCTGATCGCAACCTCATACATATAGTGAGAAAGCACATTGGTCATTCCATAAGGGCCGCCTTGGGTCATAATTGCGATCATATCAAAGGATCGCAAAGCCCCGATAACCGTAACCGCAACCGCAATAAAGGTTGCTGGGCGCAATTGCGGAAGCACTACATACCACAACATCCGCCAGCCTTTGGCGCCATCAAGCCGGCCAGCTTCTATTTGATCCGCGGCAACATTATTAAGACCTGTAAGATACAAGATGACGCAATAGGCAACCTGAGGCCACAAACCAGCAAAGATAATGCCGTAAGTGGCATAGTCAGCACTGGATAATATATCCGGCACAGGGCGCGCGCATGTGACTGTTTTATTACCAATAAAATTGATAGTTTCTTCACAAAAGAAAAATTGCCAGACTTTTCCGACAATGCCAAAATCGGGGTTGTAAAACCAACCAAATATCAAGCCGACGACCACTTGGCTGATCACAAACGGAAAGAAAAAAAGCGACTTATAAATCCGAATACCCGTGACAGTTTGATTTAAAAAGATAGCGATCATCAATCCGACTGGAACAGCCAGCATATAAAGAAACAGCCATAAAAGGTTGTTCTTAATTGAAATCCAGAAATTTGGGTCAACCCAAAGATTACGGTAATTTTCCAAACCTATGAAAGTCGCAGTCGATTGGCCATTGCCATCATAAAGGCCATTCCATGCATAAAGCGACAGCTGCAATGATTGGAAAATTGGTATTACAACGTAAATGAAAAAGAAAAATAATGCTGGGATTAAGAAAATAAAGGGCGCTATATCCAACTTGTGGCGCGACATCCAAGTTGCTTGTGTATGTGAGATGCCGGTTTGCATTGCGCCCCTCAAAGTTGGTGAAACGGGCGCGACAGCTCGCGCCCGCCAATTGGTTTAGTATTACTTATAAACCTCTGCTTGGACTTGATCCAAACGCTCTAGGATTGCATCCAGTTTGCTTGGGTCTAGCATGAACTCTTGGAAACCCTTCATGCCTTCAGACGCCATAGCGGCCGGCGCATCGCGGTCATAGAACTGAGCAAGACCAGCAGCACCAGACACTACAGCAAATCCTTCTTGGATGAACTTGTCATCCCCGACGGTTGCTTTTGAGTTAGGTGGCAACTGACCAAGGATTGCGTTCCACTTGGATTGCGTGTCAGCCTGCGCAACAAATGCGAGGAATTTTTTAGCATCCTCTTTGTTCTTAGCACCCGATGGGATAAAGAACGCATCCGCTGGCGCTTCTTCTGCCATTGGAAGACCTGGTGTGATTTCAGGGAACTGGAAGTAATCGATTTGATCATTTGTCAAACCAGCATCTCGCATCGCACCTACTGCGAAGTTACCCATTACATACATCCCTGCGTCACCATTTGCGAAGGCAGCAACACCGCCTTGCCAATCCATAGATGCATGGTTGTCAACGAATGAACAACGATCCAGCATTTCTTCCCAATTGGCAAATGTTGCACGGATCCGGTCGTCGGTATACTTGATCTTACCGTCTGTCAGAGCGTTGTGAACATCATAACCGTTGGTCCGCAGGTTCAAGTAATCAAACACGCCCGCTGCTGTCCAAAGGTATTTGGTTCCGATGGTAAAGGGTGTAACACCTACGCCTTTCAGAGCGTCACAGTTTGAAAGTAACTCGCTCCATGTTTTTGGCTCTGACAAACCCAGCTTGTCATAGATGTCTTTGCGGTAATAAACGCCCCACTGGTAGTATGAATACGGCACGCCCCAGGTTTTTCCGTTGCGTGACATGGTTGGTTTCACCGCAGCCATATCCTCATTTAGGTTGTTTTCAGCCCATAGGTCATCAATGGGTTCAAACAGCCCTGCATCAACAAAAGGGCCCATGCGGTTGCCCGGATACCAAGATGTTACATCCGGTGGGTTTGCTGACAGGAAGTTACGGATCGCAGATTTATGCGCTTCGCGGTCATTGTTGTTGATTGTTACATTGATGTCTGGGTTGGCGGCCTCAAATGCCGCAACCGCTTCTTCAAACGCTTGTTTTGGACCGGGGTTCAAGTCATCAAATGTGATAACCAGATCTCCGGCAAAGGCAGATGTAGCAAAAACTGTTGTTGCTGCAATCGTGCTCAGCTTGGTCGTAAGTGTGTTTGTCATGAGTTCCTCCCATTTATCCAGTTGACATTAGTCTCAAATAATGAAACCTTTTTCCAACTATTGAAACAATGAGACGAATCGCAGAGGTTGTCAACAACTTCGTGCCACCTAAAAACGGTCATAGGAAAGGCAAGAAAATGAGCAAACAGACCACTGTGGATGGTACGGTTGGTAAAGCTCTGGAAATTCTGGACTTAATTGCCAGTTTTGACCGTCCTGTTCGTTTTTCAGAAATCCTGGCAGATAGCCCTCATCCCAAAGCAACATTGTATCGTTTGGTTCAAACTCTAACCAACCAAGGAATGCTTA
>CBFHXE010000110.1:0-3545 GCA_965659715.1 uncultured Paracoccaceae bacterium
CCGTGGATCTGGTTTTGCCATTTTTGCAAAGCTTTTAGAGCAGGAAGGCACTCAAATTCGGGCAATACCAGCACCAACGGGTGGAAGCCGTAAATTTTGCGACCGGATGAATGCCTTTGCGCAAAAAGAGGGTCTGCCGGGGATGGGGTATATCTTTTGGCGTGAGGGTGAAAACGGGATGGAGGCCGCAGGTCCTTTAGCCAAAAATATTGGGCCTGAGCGCACCGAAGCCATTCGTGAGCAATTGGGTTTGGGTGTTGGCGACGCTGCATTTTTCCTTGCCGGTAAGCCGAAAACTTTTGAAGCTGTGGCAGGCCGGGCACGCAATGTAATCGGTGAAGAACTTGACCTAACGCAAAAAGACCGTTTTGCCTTCGCATGGATTGTGGACTTTCCAATTTATGAGCAGGATGCTGAAACCGGTAAAATTGATTTTGAGCATAATCCGTTCTCGATGCCACAGGGCGGTATGGCCGCTTTAGAGGGCAATCCTCTAGAAGTATCGGGCTATCAATACGACCTGGCCTGCAATGGATATGAATTGGTCTCTGGTGCCATACGGAACCACAAACCGGAAATTATGTTCAAAGCGTTTGAAATAGCAGGTTATGACGAAGCTGAAGTACGTAAACGCTTTGGCGGAATGGTAAACGCGTTTCAATATGGGGCGCCTCCACATGGCGGTTGTGCTGCTGGCATTGACCGGATTGTGATGTTGCTGGCGGATGAAATGAATATCCGCGAGGTTATCATGTTCCCCATGAATCAAAGAGCCGAAGATTTGATGATGGGGGCTCCAAGTGAGCCCTTGACTGAACAGCTTATGGAGTTGAATCTGAGGGTTATTCAGCAAGACTAGCGGACAAATCTTAGGTTTTCTTTTCTGTAAGCAGTCATTAGCCTGTTTCGGCAGGAACATTGATTTAAGCTGTTGGATCTCGTGCTGGAAAGCTATCATGGCCTATAATAACCTCGGTGAATTGGTTTCGGGCTGGGTTCCTCCTCAGCAGCCTGGACCTATAGAGATTACTGGGCGCTTTGTTCACTTAACCCCCTTATCGGCACAAGAGCATGCTGCAGATTTATATCAAGCATTCCTCGGTTATGATAAAATCTGGGATTATATGGCTTCTGGCCCCTTTATTTCTTCGGCTCAGTTCTTCAAATGGGTGTCGGACACCACTGCAAATGATGACTGTGTTTATTTTGCAATACGCGATTTAACCACTGGGCAACTGGGAGGGGTTGCTAGCTATCTTCGTATTGCCCCCAATCAGGGCAGTATCGAAGTTGGTAATATAGCTTTGGCTCCTCATTTTCAAAAGACCACAGCGGCAACCGAAGCAATGTATTTGATGATGAAATGGGCGTTTGAGGCAGGATACAGACGGTATGAATGGAAATGTAATGCACTTAATATTCCGTCAAGACGAGCTGCTCAACGTCTTGGATTGAGTTACGAAGGTGTTTTTCGTCAGGCTTTGGTGGTCAAAGGCCGCAACCGTGATACTGCTTGGTTTGCGGTAATTGACAAGGATTGGCCGGCGCTGAAAGAAGCGTTTGAGGCCTGGCTGGCAACGCAGAATTTCACTTCAGAGGGTAATCAGAAAGAGCGTTTGGGCGACCTTACTGCTTTGGTGCGGGTTGCTTCTGATCCAGCGCTTTAATTTTGGACTAATTCAGTTATGCGATCCCGTATCTTGATTCTTAAGTTTTTGATGTTTCTATCTTTCAAAGCTGCGATAATTTCAACATCCCCTCTACTTCTACAAACGCCATCCAAAAAACTAAAAATATAAATCTTGTGACTGAATTGGTACGCGTTTGAGTAGATTGCTAGCGTGTCGCAGGTCATCACAATAAGAGTTGGGGTCTGGTATAATAGTCTCATCAATGACCGCTCTTGGTCCAGAGACCTGCTGATTGATAGGCAGTTTTGACAATAGTGCGGATTGAAATCCTGCCAAACTCTCAATTGGTTTTGTTAAAAAACCATCGGCGCCCGCCTTTAGAACGCTGTGATGCATAAGTTCATCTCCGCTGGTGCCCAATATTGTTGGAATACGAGGGCTCTCATGATGCAACTTTCGAATTAAGCTCAACCCAGAACCGTCAGGCAAGCCTATGTCAATTATGACAATACTGGGACGGTAGACACCAAGGTGACGCTCTGCTGATTTAAGACAATCTGCGCGTCTAAGTCTGGCGCCGCTGCGCTGGCACATCATTCGAACTGCCTCACAAGTGAAACGGCTATTTTCAACCAGTAACAAAGTTAGTCCAAGCAGTGGTCGCAATTTTGTTGGGCAGAAGTTAAGGCTATTGTTTTGGCCAGAGTTCACTAGTCTTCCTGCGATTCTTTGATCCATGGTGACTGAGCCCGCCTAATAGTTGGTTAATTGCGTGTGCATTGGTACTGTGGGTTGCGAAATTTTGAAGTGAAGAGCATAAGGTTTCACAAATGTGAGGAAAAAATATGATCGGTCGACTTAACCATGTTGCAATTGCTGTCCCTGATCTGGAGGCAGCCGCAGAGCAATACCGACTTTCACTTGGCGCAACTGTTGGCGCCCCTCAAGATGAGCCAGATCATGGGGTGACTGTGATTTTCATCGAGCTACCTAACACCAAAATTGAATTGCTTTATCCATTGGGGAAAGACAGCCCAATTCAGGGCTTTCTTGATAAAAACCCATCAGGTGGCATTCATCACATTTGTTATGAGGTTGAGAATATTTTGGAGGCCCGGGATCATCTGAAATCTACTGGAGCTCGCGTTTTAGGAAATGGAGAGCCAAAAATAGGGGCTCATGGCAAGCCGGTTTTATTTTTACATCCCAAGGACTTTAACGGAACATTAATCGAGCTAGAACAGAGTTAAATAGCTGGAATGGGGCAATAAATGTCAATAACCTCTGCGATTGTTCTTTACGCTGTGATTTGGTTCATGGTGTTTTTAGTTGCGATCCCCATACGCCTAAAAACACAAGGTGACCTCGGGGAGGTGATCCCGGGTACTCATGCAGGCGCACCTGAAATTCACCAACTTAAGAAAAAAGCTTGGATAACAACCGGAATATCTGCACTTTTATGGGCGCTGATTGCTGGCACTATAATTTCGGGCGCTATCACAATCCGAGACATAGATTTCCTTAATCGGATGTCTCCTGCCACAACTGGTGAAACAAATGGGTAAATGTTGCTGCCCCTAGTATTGGGACCAACAAATTTACAAATGGCAACGATAAGGGTGCGGCCATCAAAATACCCGCCAACCAGAGGCGTCCGGCGTATTTCCGGCGAAGAAATTTTGCCGCCTTGTGCCCGATACGGCGTGCAGCCGCCATCTGAAAATATTCACGGCCCAAAAGATATCCGTTTACGGCCCAGAATATCACAGGTGAGAAAACAAAAAAGAAAATGTACAAAATCAACGCAAATAGGTTGGCCACAATAACAAGACCTAAGAAGTTGATCGAGTCTTTTAGCGAGTCTGCGAAAGTGCTTTTTAAGGCCGGCGGCAAATTGGGATAGTACCGGTGCTC
>CBFHXE010000111.1:0-3353 GCA_965659715.1 uncultured Paracoccaceae bacterium
CTTCGTCATTGGTTAGGATCATTCCGCCGCGTGGGCCGCGCAGGGTTTTATGGGTGGTGGTGGTGGCCACATGGGCATGGGGGAAGGGCGAGGGATGCTCGCCGGCGGCCACAAGCCCGGCAAAATGCGCCATATCCACATGCAGATAGGCACCGACCGTATCGGCAATCTCGCGCATGCGGGCAAAATCGATCTGGCGCGGCACCGCAGAGCCGCCGGCGATGATCAGCTTTGGCTTATGCGCGGCGGCCAGCGCGGCCACTTCATCATAATCAATCAGATTATCCTGTTTGCGCACGCCGTATTGCACCGCATTGAACCATTTGCCCGACTGGTTGGGCCGCGCCCCATGGGTTAGATGGCCGCCTGCATCCAGCGACATGCCCAAAATGGTATCGCCCGGTTGCAGCAGCGCCTGAAACACGCCCTGATTGGCCTGCGAGCCCGAGTTCGGCTGGACATTGGCAAAACCGCAGCCAAACAGTTGGCAGGCCCGCGAGATGGCCAGATCTTCGGCAATATCAACAAACTGGCAGCCGCCGTAATAGCGCCGGCCGGAATAGCCTTCGGCATATTTGTTGGTCATCACGCTGCCCTGGGCTTCCAGCACCGCCGCCGAGACGATGTTTTCCGAGGCAATCAGCTCGATCTCGTCGCGCTGGCGGCCAAGCTCGGCCCCGATGGCGGCAAATATCTCAGGATCACGCTCGCCAAGCGCCTGCGTGAAAAACCCGTCCGTTCCTAAATTCGCTGTCATCTCGTCGTCTCCATATTTTGGTTTGGGGCGGTTATCCTGTCCATCCCAGACCGGTCGAAATTGAATTCATTGATTGCAGAAGTGGAATCGAAACCGATGCCGGTTGCGAAGTCGTGCGCACTTGGCGCAAGAGCTTAACCTGTAACTTATGCACCCGTTCAAGGTCTGGCGCAATTGTACCAAACCTGTCTTCCAGCCTTGGAAATCTTTCTGCAAGTTTCTGCGATCCAGTTATGAATAAAATGCCTTCACAGGCCAGTTTATACTCAGCCTGAATTTTGCCGAACACGGCATCACGTATCGCAGTATCAGGCACCAAGGTTGCGTAGTTAGCGGCAATACCCATGTCCGTTTGGTACAAAGACTTTTCCACTTCATCCACGATCAGTCGAAACAGTTTGGCATGGTCAAACATTTGCCGCAGTGTGCCATTACCCTGCTCACCCCGAAAACGCCGAAAGGCAGAAATAGCGGTTCCAAATCCATACCAGCCGGTAATTAAATGACGATTTTGGGACCATGCAAAAACCCATGGTATAGCACGAAGATCACTAAGCGAAGCGGCCCCGAAGCGGCGCGCTGGGCGTGAGCCGATCTTAAGCATCGCGAGCTCGTCCACAGGGCTGGCTTGTTGAAAATAGTCAATAAAACCGGGTGTTTCCAAAAGATCAGAATAGGTTGTTTGTGACAGTCCCGACAGCGCATCAAGCGCATCGGTGACCGTAGGTTCGGCCAGGCTATCGCCTGTGGTTGAGCTGTGACAGAAAACGCTGGACGCCAACAGCTCAAGATGTGCAGCTGCAGTGCTGACATTTGAATAATTGGCTGATACCACCTCACCTTGTTCCGTCAAACGCAATTGACCATGCACTGTGTTGGGCGGTTGCGCTGCGATGGCGCGATCGGTGGGGGCTCCGCCGCGGCTGACTGAGCCGCCACGACCGTGGAAAAAGATCGGCTGAAAATCCTCGGACTGGAGCGCACGCGTGATCTTTCTCTGGGCTTGATCCAACTCCCAGATCGAACATAAAAAACCACCGTCTTTGTTGCTGTCTGAATAGCCGAGCATTATTTCAATTGTTTGCCCACCTACCTTTAAGCTGCGACGCGCCAGCGGCACTTTAAGTAGTGCTTTCAAAATGCCGGGCGCTGCGCGCAGATCTTCTATTGTCTCAAACAAGGGGACAACGGTGATATCAATAGTTTCGGCGCCAAAGCCGGCGTAGCGGGCCAATAGATAAACCCCCAGAAGATCATCGGTCGATCGGGTCATGGATAAGATAAAGGGCCCGATGGCCGCTGGATCTGCACTGCGCCGGGCGCTTTTCATCAGACTGAATACATCTAAAAGCTCAACAGCTTGCGGGCTCAATTTGTGGCGTTCAACAGCTTTTAAGTCTGTCGTCGCCAATTCGGAACGTAGCCGCTTTGACCACTCTGGGCTGCCATATTTGGGCGCTGTGGTTCCGGCCTGATTTTCCCAAATCTCTGCCAAAACGTCGGTTGTGACTGTTGAGTTTTGCCGGATGTCGAGGGTAAAGACGCGAAATCCAAACACCTGAGCCCGCCATTTGATAGGCCGGATATAAAGTGAGGACAGCTGTTCCGCACCGATAGACAGCAGCGCGTTTTCGATCTGACCTAGGTCCGAGATGAAATCGTCTATATGGTTATATCTGCCGTTTTCTAACCGGTGGATTATTGAGCTAACCGCTTGTCGGAACATTTCGTTTGCATTGTTTGCTTGCAAGCCAAGCGCACAAATGAGCTTTGATAAACCTGCTGCGATGTCATTGTTTAAAGGGGTGATTTTATGACTAATGCTAAGGCGCGCGGCGGCTTTGCGCAGTAAGCCTGTATAACAGGTGATAATATCGGCCTTGGCATTTTTGAGTGCCAAGGAGGTCATTTTAGCGGTTACATTGGGGTTTCCATCGCGGTCACCGCCGATCCATGAGTGAAACTTGATGCAGGGGGTGATATTGCCGAGCCCGCCAAAGATAAGGTCGGCGGCCCGCTCAAAGCGCTCAAACACCTCAGGTATGGCGTCAAAAATACTATCGCGGAAAAACTGTAACCCCCATTGAATTTCATCTTCAAGAGTGGGCCGCTCAAGCCTCAACTCTCCTGTCATCCATAAAAGGTCAATTTCGGCCTCAATTTCAGCAAGGCATTTGTTTTGGTTGCATGAAGTGAGCTGCTGTGGGTCCAAGGCAACCAAATTGGCGTGTAGTCGGCGGTGGATTTCCAAAACCGTGACCCGTTTGGCATCAGTAGGATGTGCCGTAAGCGTTGGGCCAACAGACAGCGTAGAGAGCATGGTTTTGATTGCCTCCACGTCCAAGCGCGAGCGGCTAAAGCTTTGGGCAAAACTGTTATTGAGTTCTCTCTCGCCATGATCGTTTTCAATTTGCTGGCGGCGGCGCATGCGCCTAATTTTTTCGGTAATTTTCAGCAATTGGAACCAGATGTTTAAAGCCTGTAGATAGGGAATTGCCGCCCTACCTGCAGGGATCGTCGCTTGGGAGGCGGTGACGGTCATCCAAGACGCGACTTGCGGTGCGCGCTTGGCAAGTATGTTCCGCAGCAATTCAAA
>CBFHXE010000112.1:0-3338 GCA_965659715.1 uncultured Paracoccaceae bacterium
ATACAGCAATAAAGGCTCTAGAACCTGTCACATCAATGACCACCTGCGAGAAATTTGTGTCGGGTGTCATTGCATGAGCAACGTTATACGGGGTTGCGATGTTCAATTTGATATAACGGTACCCGTTGTAGTTATTGGGGCGGGAGCGGCAGGTTTAATCGCTGGTTTGGCTGCGCATGAAAAAGGTGTAGAAGTTTTAATAGTCGAAAGAGAAGCAAGCCCAAGCGGTTCGACTGCGTTATCCTCGGGGCTGATACCTGCATGCGGTACGCGCTGGCAAGCGGCTATTAATGTTGTGGATGACGTTGAAACGTTTTCTAAGGATATCCAATATAAAAATAAAAAACAGGCTGATGATCTATTAGTGCATAAAGCCTGCTCGTTATCAGGGGAGGTATTACATTGGTTGGTAGATAATCACGGTCAGCAGTTTGACCTAATAGACAGTTTTCTGTACCCAGGTCACAGTGTACATCGCATGCATTGTCTGACCTAGTTTAAACAATATCAGACACTTAGCTATTTTCCCGTTAATTCTGGTAATACACTGATAACACGCTTCACCACAAGATTCTAGAGAAAAACGACATAAACCGAATATACGGACAAAATAAAACCCCCGATTAAGGGGGCTTTAGTTTGGCGAGAGGGGGTGTTTCCCTTATGCAATAGATTCTAAAATTTCCTTAACGCTTGCCCCGTCTTCTTTAATGGTTAAAATTAACTTTCCGCCACCTTTTGCTTTAGGGAAAATATTAATACCCTCTAAGCCGAATGAATTATCGCCAACGGCAAAAAATAATTCTTCCCCCTACACAGGGCGTGTTTTAACTTACTCCTTGCCGCGCCAAGCCCCTCAGCATGTGCTATCCACAAAGCGCATCTGGTTTGGGACCAAAGGGCCGAGGGTTCGAAACCCTACACTTCGACCAAAAGCCTAGCTTACTTCTATATCTTTTGATGATGTTTATTGAACAAATGACACTGTTTTACATCAAAGGATATTGGAGCAAGGTCACCGACTCTTATTTTGGTCGAACCGTGAGTCTCCACGATCAACGGGCCGTCTACCATTTCCAGATAAAGAAAAGTCTGTGATCCAAGTTGTTCCACCACGCTGACTTTGCCCGTGCAATGCGCCTTTGTCGCCTGGACAAGCGAGAGATTTTCGGGTCTAACGCCCAGTGTCAATTCATCACCAACTGATACTGCCGGGTCGCCATTGGCTATTTTCAGTTCGAGACCATCCAACAACTTAATCATCACGGAAACTTTCGTGACTGCTACTACCCGGGCCTTCAAAAAATTCATTTTTGGGGACCCAATGAAGCTTGCAACAAAGGAATTTTCTGGGGAATTGTAAAGCTCGAGGGGGGCGCCGACTTGTGAGACCTCACCTTTATCCAGCACGATGATCCTGTCGGCCATAGTCATGGCCTCTGTTTGATCATGCGTCACATAAAGCATGGTGGCGTTTAGCTGGTCATGTAACTTTGCCAGTTCAACTCTCATCTGAACGCGAAGAGCGGCGTCAAGGTTCGAAAGCGGCTCATCAAACAGGAACACCTTTGGTTTCCTGGTGATGGCCCTGCCGATCGCAACCCTTTGTCTTTGGCCACCAGACAATTGTCTCGGCTTCCGATCAAGCAAATCCTCTATCTTTAGAATTCTTGCAGCCTCGCTTACGCCAGCCTCGATTTCATGTTTGCTCTGCCCCTCTAGCCGCAGGCCAAACCCGATGTTGTCGAAAACGGTCATGTGGGGGTAAAGCGCATATGATTGAAATACCATCGCAATGCCGCGTTCCTTCGGGTGAAGGCTATTAACGATATTTCCATCAATCGAAATGGTGCCGGAATCCACGTCCTCCAGCCCCGCAATCATCCTGAGAATTGTTGACTTTCCGCAGCCGCTTGGACCAACCAGCACAGTAAATGAATTGCTCTCGATCTCGATGGATGCGTCTCTGATGACATGATTACTGTCATAGAATTTATTCAGTTTTTTGATGGAAATTGCTGACATTTTTACCATCCGGTTGTTGATGGGGCGTTTAAATCTTTATCGGAAAGTTGTTAAAACTGAGCCTTCTCATTTGATCCCGGTCGTTGAAAAGCTCTCGATGAACTGCTTTTGGAAAATCAGAAAGGCGATTATCAAAGGCGCCGTCACCATGAGAGTCGCGGCACTTATCGTTGCCCATTCAACGCCGGCTTCCTCCATTGAGAATACAGCCAAACCGACATTTAAAACTCTGGACTCATCCGAGTTCGTGACGATCAATGGCCACAGGTAATTGTTCCAATGATAGGAAATAGAGACCAATCCGTAAGCCACAAACGTTGGTAAAGACAGTGGAATATAAACATGTCGCAATATTTGCAGAGTGTTTGCGCCATCAATTAGTGCGGCGTCATCAAGTGCTTTAGGGACTGTTTTGAATGTCTGTCGCAAGACGAAGATACCAAAGGCAGACGCAATATATGGAAGGCTGATCGCCGGGATGGTGTCCATCAATCCGAGGAGTCTGATGGTCTTGTAATTTTCGATGAGAACGACTTCAGGGTGAATTAAAAGCTGGATCAGTACTAAACCGAACAGCACGTTTTTCAGCGGAAATTCAAATCGTGCGAACGCGAACGCAGCCAGAGCACAGACCACAAACTGCGAACTGGTGGTCAAGGTGACGTAGATCAACGTATTCAGCATATATTGCGCGAAAGGAGCCTGCGCCCAGGCATTCTTGAAATTAAAAAGCGTCAGCGGCGCAAAAATATCAAAACGAACCTGATATTCTATGGGATGTATGGCTGCCCAGATAGCGTACAAAAGCGGCAAAAGCCACAGAAATCCCAGCAGCCACGCCCCAACAACATTCACATTTTTTAGATTTCCTGTCATTGGTAATGAACTCGCCTATCCATCAAGAAAATCTGGCCAATCCCGATTATTGACAGCAACACGATCAAAAAGACTGATTGAGCTATCGCATAGGCCGTATCCCAGAATACGAAGGCATTTTCGTACAGATAATAGAGTAGCAGGGCGCTGTTATAGTTCGGCCCCCCTTGCGTCATGGAAAAGAGGTGCTCGATTCTGATAAATGCGTTGATTGTCGCTATAACCGAAATAAACAGAATTGTAGGTGTGATTAATGGCAGTGTGATCCTGCGGAATATTTGCCAGTTGTTTGCGCCTTCAATGTATGCGGCTTCTTTGAGATCTCTTGGGATCCCCTGCAGCGCTGCCAGGAAAAAAATCATGTACAAACCTGATTCCTTCCAAATGCTGACACCAACGATTCCCCATAGGACCGTCTCCGAACTGCCCAGTATGTT
>CBFHXE010000113.1:0-3086 GCA_965659715.1 uncultured Paracoccaceae bacterium
CAAAGGCATTACCCTCTTCTGCCAAAGGCTCCCATTCTTCTAAAGCTGTCGATAAATCCCCGGATTTATATGCCGCCATACCGGTATTGAAATCCTGTGCCGACAGAGGAACAGCAAAGGTCCACAGAATAATTGCAACGAAATAGAAACGCATTACAAAACCCCTTACTTAAAAACAAGGCCACTCGACGCTAGATAATTATCTGTCACAACTCAAGAGAATTTGTCACCACTTGAGTGATCCAATGATCCCGCTATGAACCTACTTCGCCCCGACTTTACCGAGGCAGGAATAGATGTTGTACTGTCAAAAGCTATAAGACAATCCCACAACAGTACTCACCCTGCTTTCTTGGCTTACAATCGGGCTATTGGTAATTTCTTTAGGAAGCAGATTTGCTGATATATTAACAAATGCGCTAATATTATCGGTCACATTCATGAATGAATTCACTGACAAATATGTCACAGCAACAGCGCCGGGCGCATATTCAGCGCGGCCAGCGACCACTTCAGAGGCATATACACCATAATCATATTGGGACCGTTTGCTATCATACCATTTGCTGCCCAGTGAAAAGATAGTTGGTATTCCACCCAAAGGAATGAATTGACTAAACGATACATCCACCAAATGGCCATTAAACTTGTTGCTAAGATCGGTGGACGCCTTAAGGCGTAATGTTGACCCTCTGGCAATTTCAAACGACCCGGCAACCGCACCATCAACGCTCATATCACGATCCATTGCGCTTAGCGCGGAGGACTCTGAGCTTTTGTAGGGTTGAAAATTAGGGGCCAAATTAACCCTAATTTGATTTTTACCGGCGGCGAAAACCCGATACGAAATACCGTCCTGAACGCTTAGCTTTAGATCACCGCTTTCAAATGAAACAGATGGCATGACACGCGACGATGACGCTACACCCTGATAAGGTGAAGCGCTGCCTATATAGGCCATTCCCATTGACAGCTGGGCGCTGTCTTGAGCAATACTCGTAGTGGCAATAGAGGCGATAGCGACCGTAAACCCAGCAATTTGGTGCTTCAACATTGACTTTTTCCTGTGTTAATAGCCTACAACATAACACTTGCGATGATTATTCAAGCCATTGAGCTCTATAATCTGCACTTTTTACCAAATCAAAAAAGCGTTTAAACTTCCTGCTCAGAAAATAAAAACTGGATCAAAATACTGACAAGGATTTAAAGGGTATGGCAGTAAAACGTCATGGGGCTTTTCACACATCTTTTTTCTGATGATGCCAGAGGTGCGTATTTTGCCTCGCCCAATTTTGCAACAAAGAGTGAATTGGGGCAAATGACAAATGCTGTCAGAGCTTCCCTTGGAGGATGTACGGAACCTGCTCAGACATAAAATTCAACTAGCCAAAAAACTGTCCTTGCAGCAAAGTTATACATAATAAAGTGATTAATAATTATGCAAATGCGTAAATATATTTTCAATCTTAATTAAATTAACACTTTGACCCTTATCCTTTCACAAATATTAATGAATATTTAGTTTATAAAATATGCTCACCTTTAGGCGTTAATAATAATAGCCATAAATATAGTTTATCTGACCAAGAGATTAAAAATGTCCAGAAACGAATTATCCAAAAACCTAATTCTAACCAGAGTTTCAATTTGGTTGGCGATGACATTAATCGCCGTGTGGTTTGTATTTATTCCCTGGAAAATCCACCAAATTTCGATTTCAGAGTCTGACTTTGGGTTTGTATTAATGTCTTTTGGCATTGGCTCTTTGGCATCAATCCAAATCTCTAATCGTTTTTTACTCACCCGCTTTTCACCCGAGCTTCTAATAAAGGCCGGTCTTTTGTCTTTCCCTGTTATTTTCTGTATTTGGGCAACGTCGCAGAGCTATATGGCTCTTTTGGTTTTAGCCCTTCCAATAAGCATCAGTTTTGGAGTGCTCAATTCAAGCGTTGTTTCGGCCACTGCAAGCTATGAAAAAAAATTGGGTCGCAAGCTCATGCCATTTCACATGGCGTGTTTCTCGATCGGCGGTTTGACAGGTACAATTTTGGGCGGATTACTCCTTAGAAATTTTGAAACAGAAGAATATGCGCTGCTCTGTGCATCCATCTTTGTTCTTTTGCTTGCGCTCGCTTTAGCTCGCCTTAAAACCGTTCATCATGTCCCACCCAAGCAATCAAAGACGGCGAAACCCACATCGAGGACAGCGATCTTTCTGGGAATTCTTGCAGCCCTAAATTTTGGCACTGTCGGAATAATTATGGATTGGTCCGCCCTGTGGTTAACGCGGGATTTAGGCGTTGCCCTGGCATTGGGCGGCATCATTATCTTTGCTTTCAATTCCGGTGAGATCATCTCGCGGATTTTCGGCGAACGTTTGCTGAACCGCTATGGGGAGCGCACCGTTGGCGTGACCTTTACACTTGTTGGATGCGTCGTGCTTCTATTGTGTTTACAGGCAGGCAATGTTTCAGTGATTGTCTGCGGGTTTTTCATTTTTGGATTGCTTACGTCAAATTTCTTCCCTGTTTTATTAGGTCTTGGTGTTACAAACAACGATGCTGAAACCCAAGAAAATGTGGGAGATATTAACCTAATTGCCTTTACCGGATTTGTTTTTGGACCAACCATTGTTGGCTTTCTGGCAGAAACATATTCCATTAACTTAATCATGCACTTATTGGCAATACTATGGGCTATGCTGGCAGCCTTGGTTTATTTCCTGATTAAACCAGCAGCGATTGAACAAGTTGACTAACGGCACCGCTGCGGCTTATCCGATCAGGCCCGTCGGGACTTCCGGCGAAGGCCACGTTTAAATAACATCCGCGAAAAATAACCCGCCTGCACAAACCAGTTGAAAGTCCGCGAGCGGCTTTCGACTTTTTCATTACGAGGCTCGGGCGTGCTGAACTCAAGATAGTTCAATTTCACTGTACCAAAGTTTTCAAGTTTTTGACTAACCTTGGTAAATAGGCTTTGGTTTTCCGCGTTCAAACCTGCGTAGAATTCGGGCGTAACCAGCCAGTACTCATCACTTTTTAGATCATTTTTAAGCAGACGGTGAACCAACACAACATCTT
>CBFHXE010000114.1:0-2891 GCA_965659715.1 uncultured Paracoccaceae bacterium
AGGCTGTTTTCGAAATGGGTTGGGGTATCGCCAAAACGCTATCAGCAATATCTTACACTGGACCATTGCAAAACCCTGCTCAGCCAGCGGCACAGCACTTTGGAAACAGCCCATCAGGCCGGATTGTCCGGATCGGGGCGGCTCCATGATCTTTTCCTGCGGTGGGAAGCCATGAGCCCAGGCGAATTTGCCCGTCAAGGCGATGCGGTGACAATCAATTTTAGCTGGATGGACAGCCCATTTGGCGAGGCTTTGATCATGGGAACCAATCGCGGTCTTTGCGGGATTGCCTTTGCCGCTGAAACGGGCAGATCCGAGGCCTTCAACGATATGGCCGCACGTTGGCCAAAAGCCCATTTTGTCGAAAATGCTGCCTCTGTCAAAGAATGGGGCGAGGCCGCTTTTAGCCGCTCAGGCGACACCGCCCTGCATTTGATCGGCGCCCCGTTTCAGATCAAGGTTTGGGAAGCGCTGCTTAAAATTCCATCGGGGTATGTCACCACCTATTCCGATATCGCCCAGAGCATTGGCGCGCCCAAGGCCGTCCGCGCTGTTGGCACTGCCGTGGGGCGCAATCCGATCAGCTGGCTTATCCCCTGCCACCGGGCATTGCGCAAATCTGGCGCCTTGGGCGGCTATCACTGGGGCTTGCCAGTCAAGCGCACAATGCTGGCCTATGAAGCGGCGCGAAGCGAGACAAAATAGACCTAAAACATTGCTGCGCAACAATCCGCCCAGATCTGGCAAAATAGTTTGGAATTTTCTGCTGGCACGCCCTATAGTCGCCTCATTGGATGCAGTGTGAGGATTTTATGAAACACTATTACAGAACGATTTTCCCGCTTTCGGCGGTCGCAATTCTTTTGTCCGGATGTACCAATCCGGCTCAATTTGACGATATGAACTCTTATGAAAAAACCAAGCAGGGCGCCGTGATCGGCGGGGTGCTTGGGGCCATGGGTGGTTTGCTGACCAGTGATGGTGACAATAAAAATGAGCGCGCTATCAAAGGTGCTATTTTGGGCAGTGGTGCCAGCGCGCTGATCGGAAACCAGTTGGACAAGCAAGAGGCAGATTTACGGCGCACCATGGGCAACGAAAATGTTATGATTCAAAACATGGGAGACCGGTTGATCGTGACATTACCCCAAGATATTTTATTCGCTGTGGACAGCACAGAATTGCGTGGCGATGTGCTTCAAGACCTTCAAGCGCTGGCGCAAAACTTACTGGCTTATCCAAATACCAATGTGCGGGTGATTGGGCATACGGATAATACTGGCGCTGCAAGCTATAACCAGTCACTGTCTGTAGCCCGCGCTAACAGTGTCGGCAAAGTTCTGGTCAGAAATGGTATAAATCCTGGGCGTATTATTGCCATTGGCCGCGGTGAAGATGAACCCGTTGCCTCGAACTTAACGCCATCTGGGCGCACACAAAACCGCCGCGTTGAAATTGTAATCCTTCCCCTCGTAGGGAACTAATTTTCTCGTCTCTCTCCGGATGACGACCTACCCCGGCTTTATGCCGGGGTTTTTTTTGGGGGGGATTTGCTTATCTGATCCCAACAGGCGCTGTCCATATATCACAGATGCAGGCCGGCCAAGCCTAGAGCCGGTCAAAGACCTGCTGCAAGATGGACGAAAGCGCAGAGGCGTCCTTCGCGTCAAATGCATTGGGTTGATCGCTGTCGATATCAAAGACAGCAATCAGCGCACCTTGCCCATTGGTGACCGGGATGACCAATTCGGATCTGGTGGAGCTGGAGCAGGCAATATGGTCTTCAAAAGCCTCAACATCAGCTATGATCTGTATCTCTTGGCTGCGCGCCGCAGCGCCGCATACACCGCGTGAAAAAGGAATGACCAAACACCCATGGCCCCCCTGATAGGGACCGATTTTCAGTATCTGCGGCTCTGTCACCCGATAAAATCCGATCCAGTCAAAGCGATCATCGCTATGATGCACTTCACAGGCAATGGTGGCCATCAACGCAATTTCATCTGTTTCATGTTCGCACAGCGCTCTAATGCGCTGCGATAAAGCCGTATAATCAACCATTTTAAGGTCGCTCAATGGCAATCGCAGTGCCTTCGCCGCCGCCGATACACACGGCGGCCACTCCACGCTTTAGATCATAGCGCTCAAGCGCATGCAGCAAGGTGACGATAATGCGCGCGCCAGAGGCCCCTATAGGATGACCAAGCGCGCAGGCCCCGCCGTGAATATTAAGCCGGTCGCGCGCCACTCCCATGTCCCGCATAAAGGCCATCGGCACAACAGCAAAGGCTTCATTGACTTCCCAAAGGTCTACATCCGCAACGCTCCAGCCAATGCGTTCAAGCAGTTTTTGGGCAGCCGGAACCGGCGCCGTGGTAAACCAGCCCGGCGCTTGCGCATGGCTGGCATGTCCCAAGATACAGGCGCGCTGGGGCAGATTATGCGCCTCGGCATGGGTTTGCGAGGCAAGGATCAATGCAGCCGCCCCGTCGGATATGGATGAAGCATTGGCCGGTGTGACCGTGCCGTCCTTTCGAAAAGCTGGCTTCAGCTGGGGAATTTTTTCCGGTCTTGCCTTGCCCGGTTGCTCATCGGCGCTGATTATTTCTGTGGTGCGCCGTGATACGACTTCGAAGGGCGAAATTTCAGCATCAAACGCACCGGTTTCCTGCGCTTTGAGCGCGTTGGACAATGACGCAAGCGCGAACTCATCCTGCGCCTGACGGGTGAATTGATATTTTTCCGCGCAATCTTCTGCAAAGCTGCCCATCAAACGGCCGGGCTCATAAGCATCCTCAAGACCATCGAGAAACATGTGATCGGTAACGCGGTCATGACCGATACGCGCCCCGCCGCGCATTTTCGGCAGGATATAAGGCGCGTTTGACATG
>CBFHXE010000115.1:0-2819 GCA_965659715.1 uncultured Paracoccaceae bacterium
AGGTCAGGACTTCCACGCCGGTCATTTGACCCGGCCAAGCCGTAACTGCACCTTTGTAGGTTTTGCCAGACAGATTTTTACCGGATGAAATTTCATTCACCGTTTCTTGCTTGATGTTGAAATCACCTTTGTCAGCAGGAGCGATGATTGCCTTGTTTTTATCTGATCCGCCAAAATAGGCCATCATTTCGGCTTGCAGCGCTGCCGCATTACCGCCGCCATCGCCTTGGCCGGCCAGTTTTTTTAGGCTGTCATGCAAAACATGACGGGCTATTTGACCTGTATAGGAAACCGAATTTGTTTTGCTTCCACTGTAGCCTTTCAAAGTGACAGGAGAGGGACCGTAGGTGTTTTCGCTAAATGCCGCTGTGGCCAGGGCGCTGGACGACAAAACACCAGTCGCCAATGCAATAAAGCGGACTTTTGTTTTCGACATCGTCATTCGAACATTTCTCCATGTTTTTAAATTGTTTAAGGGCATTGGCTCAGTTTCTGAGTGATATTGTCAGGTTTGTCAATTCCGATTATTTTTATCGAGTTAAATTGTCGCTCTTTCCCTAAGATTTTCTTTCGCTTGCAGTCTTTGCAGGCCTTATCCAACCAAATCCAACCAAAAAATGGGTTTTGTGTTAAGCAGGTGCCCAGAAAATCAAAGGGTTGATCCGCGATGCATCCCATGTAAAACATGAATTTTTCAAATAAGGCCCCATGCGAATGCCCGCACAAAAAATCATCATTGATACAGACCCCGGACAGGATGACGCAGTTGCCATTTTACTTGCCTTGGCCAGCCCTGATGAGATCGACGTGCTTGGTATCACAGCGGTTGCGGGCAATGTACCGCTTGCCTTGACCGAAAAAAATGCGCGTATCATATGCGAATTGGCGGGCCGCACCAATATACCGGTTTTCGCTGGATGTGACCGTCCTATCGGGCGCACCTTGGTCACCGCCGAGCATGTGCATGGTAAAACCGGTCTTGACGGCCCTGACCTGCCAGACCCTCAAATGCCCTTGCAAACCCAGCATGCGGTGGATTTCATCATTGAAACGCTGCGCGCGCATGCCGGTGGCACGATCACGCTCTGCCCGCTCGGGCCGCTGACCAATGTCGCAACAGCGCTGACAAAAGCCCCAGATATCGCTCAAAAAATAGCCGCTATTGTTTTGATGGGCGGTGCATATTTTGAGGTAGGGAACATCACACCCACAGCCGAGTTCAATATCTATGTTGATCCCGAAGCGGCTGATATCGTCTTTAAATCCGGAATTGATATTACCGTTATGCCACTGGATGTCACGCATAGGGCACTGGTTACAAAACCGCGCAATGATGCCTTTCGCGCCCTTGGCACTCCGGTTGGAAACGCCGTTGCAGAGATGACCGACTTTTTTGAACGCTTTGACAAAGAAAAATACGGCAGTGCGGGGGCACCGCTGCATGACCCCTGCGTGACCGCCTATCTGATCCGGCCCGAGCTGTTTTCTGGGCGCCACATCAATGTCGAAATTGAAACCAGCTCTGAGCTTACGCGAGGGATGAGCGTTGCCGATTGGTGGCGGGTCACCGACCGTCCGGCCAACGCTACCTTTATCGGGGACCTTGACGCAGATGGGTTTTTTGACTTGCTCACCAGCCGCCTCTCACAGCTTTAAGTCCAAGGGCAGATGTAAAACAAAGCCCGCTCTTTGGAATCTAGAAACAACTGCCTAAATACTATAGAGCAGCTAGATGAGATTATTATGACCCAGAACCCGATCGCAATCCCGTTTGACAATAGCTACCAAAAGCTGCCTGAACGGTTTTACAGCCGGCTCGCCCCCTCACCGGCGCCCGCGCCAAAACTGATTGCCTTTAATCGAGCATTAGCCAGCGAAATGGGCATAAGCGGCGGCAGTGACGCCGAATTGGCTGCGATATTTTCCGGCAGCGCCACGCCGCCCGGGGCAAAGCCTATCGCTCAGGTCTATGCGGGCCATCAGTTTGGGCAGTACAATCCTCAACTCGGTGATGGCCGCGCCCTGCTGATTGGCGAAACTCTGGGCCGCGATCAAAAACGCCGCGATCTTCAGCTCAAAGGATCGGGGCGCACCCCTTATTCGCGCAGCGGCGATGGCCGCGCCTGGCTCGGACCCGTGCTGCGCGAATACTTGGTTTCCGAGGCCATGCACCACATGGGCATCGCAACCACGCGGGCATTGGCGGCGGTTGAAACCGGCGCGCCGGTGCTGCGCGAAACCGCCCTGCCCGGCGCCGTGCTAACCCGGGTGGCGGCCAGCCATATCCGTGTGGGCACGTTTCAGTTTTTTGCTGCGCAGCGCGATCACGATGCGCTCAAGACGCTGCTCGACTATACAATTGCGCGCCATTACCCCCAAGCAGATGGCGCTTTGGGCTTGCTTCAAGCGGTTATTGAAGCCCAGGCAAAGCTGATCGCTCAATGGATGGGCGTGGGATTTATTCATGGGGTGATGAACACGGACAACTGCCAAATTGCCGGCGAAACCATCGATTATGGCCCTTGCGCGTTTATGGATCGTTATCACCCGATGCAGGTTTATTCTTCGATTGACCGGATGGGCCGCTATGCATATGGCAACCAGCCCAATATTATAGTCTGGAATATGGCGCAGCTGGCCACCGCCTTGGTACCTTTGATGCCGGATACTGATGCGGCAATCTCTGCGTTCACCGCCGCCGTGCATGCGATGCCAGAGCAGGTGGAACAAAACCGGCGGGACGTATTTGCTGCCAAAATCGGCATCTCTGCCCCCACAGGCGAAGATAACTCGCTCATCGATGATTTGCTTGCACTGAT
>CBFHXE010000116.1:0-2751 GCA_965659715.1 uncultured Paracoccaceae bacterium
ACCGTTTGAGCATTCGCATCGCTTGTGACAACGCCTTGAAGAATACGTTTGGGCATCTTTTAGGCTCCTTGCTCTGCAGCCGCAGCAGCGGCTTTTTCGTTCAATATGCTTTTCACTCGCGCGGCATCGCGCTTAACCGCACGCATGCGGGCAGTGTTTTCCAACTGATTGGTGGCCTGCTGAAAGCGTAGATTGAACGACTCTTTCTTCAGGTTGGCCAACTCTTCGCGGAGCTGATCAGGTGTTTTATCGCGTAGTTCGCTGGCGTTCATCGCCTTTTCCTTCCTCACATCACCAGAAGGCCCAATAAGGTCACCTTGCGCCTGGTGGATGAAATACTGTCTAATCCAATCACCAAAACGCCGATTCAATCGGAACCGGCTCGGCGATGGCGCTTACTACATGGCTGATATCCATTACGCAATGGCTAATTAGAGCATTATCTGTAAAATCATGCTGTTTTGACCACTCGCCTTAAATTCGCAAATAGGATATGACGCCCGCATGTCACAGATATCTTCTCTTTTTGTCACCCGACTTTATCACGCAGAACTCGCTGAGCATGGCGATCCTGTTGATATGGCCGAGTTAGAAGCCTCTTGCTGGTCTATAGCAGATGGCGATGAAGCGGGTCAGAAATGGTGCGAAAAAAATGGCTATCCAGGATATACAAGCTATGCATCACTGACAGATTTAGCCTGGCGCTTTCCAGCCTTTGAGGATCTGGTTAAGGTGCTTGACCAGCATGTAGTGGCGTTTGTAAAAGATCTTGAGTTTGATCTTGGAGACCGCAAGATTAAACTGGACTCGCTGTGGATTAATATCCTGCCCGAAGGCGGAATACACACATCACATATCCACCCCCATTCGGTGATCAGCGGTACCACCTATGTCCGCATGCCCGATGGCGCCAGTGCGATTAAGTTTGAAGACCCACGTTCACTCATGATGATGGCTGCACCTACCCGCCTAAAAGACGCGCGGCCTGAAATGCGCGCGTTTACTTATATCGCCCCTGCAGTAGGTGATATTCTGTTGTGGGAAAGCTGGCTGCGCCATGAGGTGCCGATGAACATGGCCGAAGACGAGCGTATCTCGGTGAGTTTTAACTACAGCTGGGCTTAACACATCCGCCTAGTTGCGTATGCCACCTTTACGATTTTAAACCCGCTTAAACAAAAAACCCCATCGGAAATTCCGACAGGGTCTTTTTAGGATTCATTCGTTAAAACCCTAGCATCTAAAGAAGCGCGGGGTTTACCAGTCTTCGCGGACAACAACCCGTGTCTTGACTGGCAATTTCATCGCCGCAAGGCGCAAAGCTTCCTTTGCAATGTCATCTTCGACGCCATCGATTTCAAACATGATCCGACCCGGTTTCACCTTGGCCGCCCAATAATCAACAGAACCCTTCCCTTTACCCATCCGAACTTCGGTTGGCTTAGAGGTCACAGGCGTGTCTGGGAAAATCCGGATCCAAACCCGACCCTGACGTTTCATATGGCGTGTCATCGCACGGCGTGCTGCCTCAATCTGACGCGCTGTAACGCGCTCAGGCTGGGTCGCCTTTAGGCCGTAGCTGCCGAAGTTTAGATCAGAGCCGCCCTTTGCAAGCCCTTTGATCCGGCCTTTGTGCATTTTGCGAAATTTTGTACGCTTTGGTTGAAGCATCGTTTAGTCCTCCTTAGCGCCGACCGCCCGCACCGCGAGGTGCCGGACCGTCTTGGAGCTCTTGAGCTTTACGATCACGCGCTTGCGGATCATGCTCCATAATTTCGCCTTTGAAGATCCAGACCTTGATCCCGATGATGCCATAGGGCGTTGCCGCCTCGACATTTGCGTAATCAATATCTGCCCGCAAGGTATGCAGCGGAACGCGGCCTTCACGGTACCATTCAGTGCGTGCAATTTCTGCGCCGCCCAAACGGCCTGCCACGTTAACCCGGATGCCCAAGGCACCCATGCGCATCGCATTTTGCACGGCCCGCTTCATGGCACGGCGGAATGATACACGGCGCTCAAGCTGCTGAGCGATGCTTTCGCCAACCAGTTGCGCGTCAAGCTCGGGCTTGCGAACCTCAACGATATTGAGATGCAATTCCGAGGTGGTCATTGCGGCAAGTTTTTTCCGCAATGTTTCGATATCAGCGCCTTTTTTACCAATGATCACACCCGGACGTGCCGTATGGATTGTCACTCGGCATTTTTTGTGCGGACGCTCAATAATGATACGCGCAACACCGGCTTGCACACAGTCTTTGCGGATAAAATCACGCATGCGCAAATCTTCCAGAAGAAGATCACCGTAATCTTTGGTATCTGCGTACCAGCGGCTGTCCCAGGTGCGGTTGACCTGAAGGCGCATGCCAATTGGATTAACCTTTTGTCCCATTATGCTTGCTCCTCTACTTGCCGCACCTTGATGGTAAGCTCTGAGAACGGCTTGATAATGCGACCAAATCGGCCACGTGCCCGCGGACGACCGCGTTTCAACGTGAGATTTTTGCCAACATATGCTTCGGCAACAACCAATTCATCAACATCAAGATTGTGGTTGTTTTCAGCGTTTGCAATGGCCGACTGAAGACATTTACGTACGTCAATCGAGATACGCTTTTTGCTAAATGTCAAATCGTTCAATGCTTTTTCGACCTTTTGACCGCGGATCACTGCAGCCACAAGATTTAGCTTTTGCGGAGACGTGCGAAGCATGCGCAATTTTGCCATTGCTTCGTTTTCGGCCACGCGGCG
>CBFHXE010000117.1:0-2614 GCA_965659715.1 uncultured Paracoccaceae bacterium
CTCATTGGACCGCCCTCACTCTGGTGGCTTGCTTTAAATCATTTGACCATGCGCCAACCGCCCGTTCAGCGGCTTCCATTAAGGTGGTGGCGCGAATAATGGGCAATCCGGACTGCGCCAGAATGCGCTGGCCCTCTTGTACGTTTGTGCCTGCAAGCCGGACCACCACAGGGACATCAATCTGAACTTCTTTAAGGGCTTGTACCACGCCCTCGGCCACCCAATCGCAACGGTTGATCCCAGCGAAGATATTGACCAAAACAGCTTGCACATTTTGGTCCGACATCACCAAGCGAAAGGCTTTGGCCACGCGCTCGGGGGTTGCACCGCCGCCAATATCAAGAAAGTTGGCAGGCTCACCACCAGCCAGTTTGATGGTATCCATCGTGGCCATGGCAAGGCCGGCGCCGTTGACGATGCAGCCTATGTTTCCTTCTAGTCCCACATAGGATAATCCTCGGTCAGCAGCCCGGCTTTCGCGTGGATCTTCTTGGCTTTTGTCGCGCAGTTCGGAAATTTGTGGATGGCGAAACAAGGCATTGTCATCAAATGTCATTTTCGCGTCCAGCGCCAAAATCCGGCCATCGCCGGTGATTACAAGTGGGTTAAGCTCAACCATTGTTGCATCCAGATCGCGAAAGGCGCGATAGCATCCTTTCAATGTGCGCACCATTTGCTGTACAAGCGGGGGCTCAATCCCCAATGCAAATGAAATTTCGCGGGCTTGAAACTCTTGCAGACCCACAGCCGGTTCAACTGTCGAGCGGACAATGCTGTCAGGCCTTTCAACCGAGATGTCTTCGATTTCCATTCCGCCTTCTTTGCTCGCAACAATCATCACGCGCTGGCTCGATCTATCGAGCACCAAACCAAGATAGATTTCCCGCTCAATTGGCATGGCGGCTTCGACATAAACCCGATAGATGCCTTTGCCTTGCGGACCGGTTTGATGGGTGACCAGCTTTTTGCCGAACATGTCTTCACAGGCGGCTTGGATTTCCTGATCTGATTTGCATAGCTTCACGCCGCCGGCTTTACCGCGGCCACCGGCGTGAACCTGCGCTTTGACCACCCAGCTGTCACCGCCCAACTCGCGGGCGCGATAGGCGGCTTGTTCTGGGCTATAGGCCAGAGCGCCTGGCGCTATGGTGACGCCAAAGTTCGAAAGGACATCTTTCGCCTGATATTCATGAATATCCATAATATGCTTCCTTCTGTCAGGCGTTACTGCGCAGCAATCGCCGATAGATTTTGGTTCAGACGGTAAAACTCTTGTGCTGCGGCAACGCCGCTGCCTGCTTCAACGGGTAATCCTTCGTCGCGCATTGCCATCTCGGAACCGGCGATTGCACTCATGAGCATTAATTCGTTAAGATCACCCAAGTGGCCAATCCGGAAAACCTTACCGTCCACCACTGAAAGGCCTGCCCCAAGGCTAAGGCCATAATTGTGATAGGCGCGGCCGATCACGGCATTGGCATCAAAACCCTCCGGCACCACGATTGCGGTGACGGTGTCTGAATACCATTCAGGCCCTTTGGCACAAATCTCAAGTCCCCAAGCGGCAACCGCGCGGCGCACACCTTCGGCGAGAAAATTATGACGGGCAAAAATATTATCCAAACCTTCGCCAAGCATGCGGTCAACAGAAGCCCGCAATCCGCGCAGCAGTGTCATCGGAGGCGTATAGGGGAAGTACCCGGTGGCATTGGTGGCAATCATATCTTTGAAATCAAAATAGCAACGGTACATCGTTGCAGTTTTTGACGCCTCTAGGGCGCGTTGGCTGGCGGCCATGATGGCAAGACCTGCCGGTAGCATAAAGCCCTTTTGAGAGCCGGATACAGCCAGATCCACGCCCCACTCGTCCATGCGAAAATCCACTGAGCCGATCGAACTTACACCATCTACATAAAGCAACGCCGAGTGCCCGGCGGCATCCATAGCTGTGCGTAGCGCTGCAATATTTGATTGAACACCTGTGGCGGTTTCATTCTGGGTGGCCAGCACCGCTTTGATTTCATGTTGGGTGTCAGCGGCAAGAATATCAGCAAAAATTGGGACAGGTACGCCCGTGCCCCAGTCGCACTCAACAACCTGAACGTCCAGACCAAGCCGTTGGCACAAATCAATCCACAAATGCGAAAATTGACCGAAGCGCGCTGCCAAAACCTTATCTCCTGGATTAAGCGTGTTGGTGATGGCCGCTTCCCATCCGCCAGTGCCAGAGGCTGGAAATAAAAACACCTGACCGGTCTCGGTTTTAAATATTTTTTTCAAGTCAGCGAAAAGCGGCAGCGTAAAAGCCGGAAGGTCCGGTGCGCGATGATCTTCCATCGGCACGTCCATGGCCCGGCGAATTTCATCAGGAACATTGGTTGGTCCCGGAACAAACAAACTTTTGATGCCCGCCATAGTATTTCTCCCTCAAACAATGGAACAGATTCGATTGGCAGGTTTACTCAAATACAGATCGACGAATCGCACAACATCGGTTACTACTGCTTTTGGGCATCTATTTAGCTGGTAAATTTTCCATACTTTATGGTAGAAATATCGGAATAGCCTTGGTTATGACCCGCCTAAATGGGTAGTAAATGCGGATATTGCGAGA
>CBFHXE010000118.1:0-2605 GCA_965659715.1 uncultured Paracoccaceae bacterium
GCATCTGCAGACGTAACATTCAGCGGTTCAGCCGAACTGACATATGGTAACTGGGGCGGCGCAGCAGCCGAATCATGGGGCTCAACAACTGATCTGGGCGTATCTATGTCTGGCGAAGCAAGCGGCATCTCATACACCGCAAGCCTCAGCATCGACGAAACAGACTCTGCGACTGCAGCAGACATCGGTGGCGCGGTCACTATGTCTGGTTCTGGCCTGTCGTTGACATATGACGCCGACGGCGAAATGGATGCGGGTGGCGCAAGCGACGAGCTTGGCGATCTGCAATTCGCTTATTCTGGTGGTGGCATTTCAGCGTCTTATACAGAAGACACAAGTGCAGGCCTGAGCGAAATCGCTGTTGGTTACACAGCTGGCGATTTGACTGTTGGTTATGCAACTAACAACTCTTCATCAGCAAGTGCTCTAAGTGCAAGTTTCAATGCTGGCGATCTGGCGATCTCTGTTGAAGGTGCTGACACAGGCGCCGCATGGGATGCGTCTGCAGCCTACACAATGGGTGCATCAACTGTAACTGTTGGAACAGATGAAGCGTCTGCAACATATGTGAAAGTTGCTACATCTTTGAACGACATCACATTGACTGCAAAAGCACTTGATACCGACAACGAACTGTCTGTTGGTTACACAATGGGCGACATCACAATGTCATACGCTTATGATGAAGGCGATGCAAATACTGCTACTGGTGATGACGCTCAGACAATCTTCTCAGTATCATATGATCTGGGCGGCGTTGTTATTTCAGGTCAAACAAACAACGTGAACGAAGTAGAAGTTTCTGCAGCATTCACATTCTAATTTAACCACCTTGGTTAAATGCGAAAGGGCGGCCCTTGGGCCGCTCTTTTTTTTCTAAAAGCGACATACTCGTTGGCTTTGGGCTTGCAATTTCTCCGCGGCTGTTATGTGTAAAGGACAGCCTAAGGAGCCCTTAAATGTCCCTTGCCGAAATTCAAACCCGCATTTCTGCTGCTGAGGCAGCGCATGGCCGCCCCGAGGGGCAGGTCAAGCTTATTGCTGTTTCAAAAGTGCAGCCCAATGCGCGGGTTGAAAAGGTTCTTGAGCAAGGCCAAAGGGTTTTTGGCGAAAACAGGGTGCAGGAAGCGGCTGGAAAATGGCCGAATTTTCGCGCGAGTTTTGACGCCATTGATCTTCATCTGCTCGGCCCGCTGCAAACCAACAAAGCCCGACAAGCAGTTGAGCTTTTTGATGCCATCCATTCGCTGGACCGGCCAAAATTAGCGGCAACATTAGCGCGACTTGCGCAGGAAACGGGGCGCTGTCCCGATCTGTTTGTTCAGATTAATACTGGCAAAGAACCGCAAAAAGCAGGCATTATGCCCGAAGATGTGGATGGGTTTATCGCAGAGTGTCGGAGTATGGACTTACCTGTGCGGGGCGTGATGTGCATACCGCCTGTCGAAGAAACCCCAGCCTTGCATTTTGCACTTTTGGCCAAAATCGCACAGCGCAATGACCTAAGCAGTCTGTCCATGGGCATGTCAGCCGACTTTGAGATGGCGATTGGTTTTGGCGCCACGCATGTGCGCGTTGGCTCGGCGATTTTTGGCGCGCGCAGCTCAGCCAAATAATCCGTTATAGTTCAAAACATGTGACCAGATTTTGCGGCTTTTGTTGCTAGATAAGCCCTGTTTTGATCGTTGCTTTTGGTAATCAATGGCACCCGCTCAACAACCTTAATACCGTTGCGCTCCATCATGGTGATTTTTGCCGGATTATTGGTCAAAAGTTTTACCTGGGTAATGCCCATCTCTTTTAAAATCGACGCCCCCAGCCGAAAATCACGTTCATCATCGTCAAAGCCCAACCGGTGATTGGCCTCTACCGTATCAAAACCTTGGTCCTGCAGACCATAGGCGCGCATTTTATTAGCTAGCCCAATGCCGCGGCCTTCTTGGTTCAAATACAAAAGTAGGCCAGCACCTTGATCGCCCATCTGCTGCAAAGCGCCGCGCAACTGCAGCCCGCAGTCACATTTCAAACTGCCCAGCACATCACCGGTAAAACAGGCAGAATGCAGCCGAACAAGAACTGGCTTAGACCGCGATGGTCGGCCAATTTCCATCGCATAATGCTCTTCTCCGCCATTCTCAGGTCGAAACACACTAAGCCGACCTTTGGGGGCAGCAAAAATTGGCAAGCTGGCCGAGGCGATGTCGGACAGCACCGCCGGAGCCGACAGCAAAGGCAAAGCCGCTTTGGTGTCCAGTCGCGTCAGGCTATCTAAGTCCCTGAGATTTTGCGAAACAGGCAAACGCGCAATAACAGCCGCCGGAAGCAGATAGGACGCTTTTATCAGCTGCAGCGCTGAGCGCTCAAGTTCAACCGATCCGCCGCGCTGCGCCTTAAATGGTCCTTTCAAAGGTGAATTTAGATCATCGGCAGGGTCAGCAACGGCTTTGATCCATGAAAGAGTTTTCTCAGGCGAAAGCTGAACGCGCACTAAATCTCCGTCATATGCTGCGAGCTTCAAAGTCGTCGCCCGGCGTTCTGTTAATGTTAAACTCACCGTATCGGCCAGCCTGTGCAGATCTTTTAGTCGCTCAACTGACAGTGTTTC
>CBFHXE010000119.1:0-956 GCA_965659715.1 uncultured Paracoccaceae bacterium
ACCGAATGAATTCAACAAAATTATGGCCTTAATGGGGCGTTCTTAAAATTTCATCCATAGAATGCCATCAGCGATATATTTATTGGAACGATGCATGAAATGGTGAATACACACTGTAAATATTTGCAAGATAGGTAATTTAAAATGCCAGTTCATTTCGGCAGTTTATGAAAACCCTGCCCCGCACTGCTATTTTACTACTTGCTGTTTTGGCGCTATATAACGTGGCGGCAGTGATTGGGGCTATTGTTCCAGATGCGGGCAGAAAACAATCAGATGGCATGGGCGCTATCGAGGTCCTGCTCTACAAAGGTCCAATCCATAATGATTTTCTAATTCCAGCCATTCCAGAGGCGCGCGCCGCTTTTGGCTTTGCTGAACAGCAGGGCATGCCTGTGGATGACCCTAGGCTGCGCTGGTTCGTCGTGGGTTGGGGTGCACGCGCGTTTTATACGTCAATGGGCGAGTACGGCGATGTCACCGCCCAAGCTCTTTTGAAAGCTATCACCGGTGATACCGCCGCGATCAGAATAGATAGCGTGGGCGCTTTACGGCCGGACTTAGATGTCCTCAGCCTGAAAATGACCGAGGTGGAATTTACAAGATTTCTTTCGGCTATAAACGCCAGTTTCAAACAATCGGATGATCAGACAAGATTGCCGATTGATGCGCAGTTGACCGGCACGGATGTTTTTTATGAGGCCGAGGGAACATTCAACATTTTCGTCACGTGCAACACATGGATTGGCCGAATATTGCGCGACACAGGGTTCCAGTTTGGGTATTGGACCCCAACGCCTTGTGCAGTCACATTATCGCATTGGCTTTGGCAAAACATTGCGTGACCCAACAAAACAAAACGCATAACTAAGAAGACGCTCATATGTCGGCTTTTTTGAACTTAAAGCATACGATTAAGCATGATTTGGCAAAAACCAGCTCTGGACGCTTGTGCT
>CBFHXE010000119.1:965-2570 GCA_965659715.1 uncultured Paracoccaceae bacterium
CTCATATGTCGGCTTTTTTGAACTTAAAGCATACGATTAAGCATGATTTGGCAAAAACCAGCTCTGGACGCTTGTGCGCCAAACCTCTATCACCCCTTTTCAAGAACGTTAGATCAAAAGGGCTCTATCATGTCGCGCTATTCCGCTGCAGAAATCGAAGCAAAATGGCAAAAGGCTTGGGAACAGGCTGATGTTTTCAAAGCCGAGCGTGATGAAAGCCGGCCCAAATATTACGTGCTTGAAATGTTTCCCTATCCATCGGGCAAACTGCACATGGGACACGTGCGCAATTACACGCTTGGGGATGTGGTCGCGCGCTATAAGATGAGCACCGGCCATAACGTTTTGCACCCCATGGGCTGGGATGCCTTTGGCATGCCAGCGGAAAATGCTGCTATGGAAATTGGCGGCCACCCCAAAGAGTGGACCTATAAAAACATCGACGATATGCGGGATTTGATGAAACCGCTGGGCCTGTCGTTTGACTGGTCACGCGAATTTGCCACCTGCGATCCGGAATACTATGGCCAGCAACAGGCATTGTTTTTAGATTTTCTCGAGGCCGGTCTGGTCTACCGCAAAAACGCCGTGGTCAACTGGGATCCTGTGGATATGACGGTTTTGGCCAATGAACAGGTCGAACAGGGCCGTGGGTGGCGCTCGGGCGCTGTTGTCGAACGGCGCGAGCTTACCCAATGGTTTTTCAAAATATCCGATCACGCGGAAGAGCTGTTAACGGCTTTGGACGGGCTTGATGACTGGCCCGCAAAAGTTAAATTGATGCAATCGAACTGGATCGGCAAATCGCGCGGGCTTGAATTTTCTTTTGATGTGATTGATGCGCCCGCAGAGCATGCTGATATCAAGGTTTATACCACGCGGCCGGACACGCTTTTGGGCGCCTCCTTCGTGGGGATTTCGGCTGATCATCCCCTCGCTCGCACGCTTGAGGCGGACAATTCAGACATTGCTGCGTTCAACGCCGAATGCCGTCAAATGAGCACTTCAGAAGCGGATATGGAAAAGGCCGAAAAAAAAGGCATCGACACCGGTCTTCGGGTGCGCCATCCGCTCAATCCCAATTGGGAATTGCCGGTCTGGATCGCCAATTTCATCTTGATGGATTACGGCACCGGGGCGATTTTTGCCTGTCCGGCGCATGATCAGCGCGATCTTGATTTTGCCCGCAAATATGAACTGCCGGTGATTGATACCTTTTATGCCATCGGCAATGAAACCCCGGTGGAAAACGAGGCATTTGTTCCGCCGAAAACCGAAAAAGTGAAATGGGTCGACCATTTTGCCGGTCTTGATGTTGCCACTGGACAAGAGGCGATAGATGCCACAATAGCATGTGCCGAAAAGGAAGGCTGGGGCACAGGTGTCACCAACTACCGTCTGCGTGACTGGGGGCTCAGCCGTCAACGCTATTGGGGCTGCCCGATCCCGGTCATTCACTGCGAGACATGCGGTGTAGTGCCAGAAAAGAAAGAAAATCTGCCTGTTCGTTTGCCCGATGACGTCAAATTTGACCGCCCCGGCAACCCGCTTGACCGGCATCCCACTTGGCGTGATTGTGTGTGCAGCAAATGCCGCGGTCCGGCC
>CBFHXE010000120.1:0-2450 GCA_965659715.1 uncultured Paracoccaceae bacterium
GGTCTTTGGCCGCGCTGCCGCGATCCGCGCTGGCAAAGTAGTTGACCGTGAGGCGGCGCAACCCGAAATTTCCCGCGCTGCGACCGATCAGGTTTTTGACCGCTTCGACGGGTTGCGGTACGCCAAAGGCACAACTGGTACGGCCGAGCTGCGGCTCGAGATGCAAAAAACCATGCAATCTGATGCAGCGGTGTTCCGCGCCTCGGATACCCTGTCCAACGGGCTGGAAAAAATGACTGGCATTGCCGGCAAGCTGGATGATCTAAAAGTGACCGACACCTCGCTGATCTGGAACAGTGATTTGATGGAAACGCTTGAGCTGACCAACCTGATGCCCAACGCGCTGACCACAATCGCGGGCGCCGAGGCCCGCAAGGAAAGTCGCGGGGCCCATGCCCATGAAGATTTTGGCGATCGGGACGATGAAAACTGGCGGGTGCATACCCTGGCCAGTGTGGATGGTGATAAGGTCGAGCTGAGTTATCGGCCAGTGATCCTTGACCGGTTAACAGATGAAACCAAGGGCGGTATCGAGCTTGATAAAATCGCGCCCAAAGTCAGAACATTCTAATGGTAAAGGCGCGTGATGGCAGAGGCTGATATCCGGCTATTGGGGCTAGTGACCCACCATAAATGCGGCACGGTCTGGATGCAGCAGGTGGTGGCGGGCCTTAAGCGGTTACTGGGCTATCCGATTGTTGGCGTATGGTCAGACAAGCAGCGCGCAAATATCCCCAAATCCGGACCTGCCTTTTTGGTGAATTGGAACGGTTGGCTGCCTTCCGATCTGTGGACGCGCAAAGATTTCGCGGTGCTTCATCTTATACGTGATCCGCGTGATGTGCTGCTGTCCAAGTGCCAATATCACCATGTGGCTCCGAAAAAAGGCGAGGCTTTCCTACATACACCGCGCGAAGATCTTGGCGGCAAAACCTACCAAGCCCATTTGTGCGATATTGAAAGCTACGAAGATAAGTTGCTGTTTGAAATGCGCGAAAAGCATGCGGTAACAGTCGCCGAACTGTTGCAATTTCCTAAAGACCATGAGGCCGCTTACGAGCTGCGCTATGAAACGCTGATCAATGACACCGAACAGGATGAGATGCGTTCAGCCTTTCAGCATTGGAATTTGGACGCAAAAGCCACAAAAGACGCACTGGCCGTCGTATGGCAAACGAGCCTTTTTGGTTCGTTTAAAACCTTTGAGGACCGACCGCAGCAGGTGCGCAGCCATGTTTTTTCCGGGGCCGCGCGGCGCTGGCAAAACGAGTTGCCGCAGGCGGTTGGAAAAATATATGCCCAAGAGTTCGGCAATGCCTTGATTGAGCTGGGCTATGAAACAGATACCACATGGGTGGACAGGCTACCGGTTGATCCGGTGCCCTTTAATTTACCCGACCCAATGGACGACCCGTCTGCGATCCATGACGCCGCAGACGCGCAACTGAGTAGGTGACGAAATGGTACAATTGACACTTCCGAAAAACTCCCGCATCCGCAGCGGTAAAACTTGGCCAAAGCCCGAAGGCGCGACCAATCTGCGCAAGTTTAGCATTTACCGCTGGTCGCCGGATGATGGCGAAAATCCGCGGGTGGATACCTATTTCGTTGATATGGACACCTGCGGGCCCATGGTTCTGGATGCGTTGATCAAGATTAAAAACGAAATTGATCCCACCCTGACATTTCGCCGCTCATGCCGCGAAGGCATCTGCGGCTCTTGCGCAATGAATATTGACGGGATCAACACGCTGGCCTGTATCTATGGCATGGATGAAATCAAGGGCGATGTGAAAATCTATCCGCTGCCGCATATGCCGGTGGTCAAAGACCTTATTCCCGATCTGACGCATTTTTATGCCCAGCACGCAAGCATTATGCCTTGGCTTGAAACCAAAACCAACCGCCCGGCCAAAGAGTGGAAGCAATCCATCGAGGATCGCAAAAAGCTTGACGGGCTTTATGAATGTGTGATGTGCGCCTCTTGCTCGACATCCTGCCCGTCCTATTGGTGGAATGGTGATCGCTATCTGGGGCCAGCAGCGCTGCTGCACGCCTATCGCTGGATTATAGATTCGCGCGATGAGGCCACCGGCGAGCGGCTTGATGAGCTTGAAGATCCTTTCAAGCTGTATCGCTGCCATACGATTATGAATTGCTCCAAAACCTGCCCCAAGGG
Source organism: uncultured Paracoccaceae bacterium (assembly GCA_965659715.1). Classification (GTDB taxonomy): domain Bacteria; phylum Pseudomonadota; class Alphaproteobacteria; order Rhodobacterales; family Rhodobacteraceae; genus CABZJG01. The sequence goes on from CBFHXE010000120.1 coordinate 2,180, forward strand.
GCTTAATCCGGCCAAAGCCATTGCTGAGATCAAGAAAATGATGGTCGAGCGGACGGTTTAATCATAGCGGCCATATTTACCAAGTCTTAACATCTTGCAGCCTAGCAAAGAGGGTAGCCCTTAGTGCGAGAGGTCGTAAGTACTTTTGTCACGCGTTGTTATTCTTATCCTTTTGGCCTGCTCAGCCTGTTCCGGGCAGGGCGAAACCTCATCCACAGTGCTGCCCTCGGGACTGGCGGGCTCGGGTACGGCCAAAGCGGGTGCAGATGGC
>CBFHXE010000121.1:0-2184 GCA_965659715.1 uncultured Paracoccaceae bacterium
CCCTTTCCTTACGGTTTGGCAAAACACCAAATACTTGGCATTTGATCGGCTACATAAAAGGTTATACCTGTTAAGCGGCGAAACCACCCAAGTGTCAACCAATCTAGGGCGAATATCCACAAAAAACCACTTTGTGATCACATGGTTTTCCTTCGTGATCACAAATTCTCATACTGCTTACGAAGATAGACCTCAAATTCAGAGCAGATGGTAATACGAACGTTCGCGGGGTCATAAAATGCGTTGGCTTCTCCGCAGCTTACCAGCTCTACGTAAACTGGCTCGGGAAAGCGAAACAATGTGTTAAAATAGATTATTTCATCAATCAGCACATCCGCCATCAAGCCATCGGAAAAATCTGTCAGTTCCATCTCATGCGAAAGGTCCGCCAGATCGTCTAGCACGAGTGTCCAACTTTCATACGCCAGTTCATATTCTTCCTGACAGGTCTCAGCCCGATCTTCCGGCAGGCCTAGTTCAGCGGCCAAATCCCCGCGCTCGGCCGGATTGCCGCCATAAAATAAACATATCAGATTAAAGTATCGCTGCTCGTCGGGGCCGTGCACATCCCAATAGGCCGGCTCATCCACATTCTGGGCTTCGGCGTAAAACCCAAAGGCGGCGTCCCGTACCGTATTTTGTGCCGATTGCTCTTCATAAATTTCGTCGATCAGCAGCGCAGACAGCACATCTGCTGCATCTTCTTCCTGACCGAAAATTGGCAACCGCATCAGATCAATCACCGCGTGACCAATCTCGTGATATAAAATTGACACCACATTTGACGCCACAAAGGCATCGGACGGCTCTTTTGCGCTGAGCAGGCTGCTACCCAAAACAAGCGCTAAAACCATAGCTTTCAAACGCATCACCCAAAACCCTTTAAGCGGGCAAAAGTGCCCAGTAATCAAAATCTAAAAGAACGTCGGGATGATATTTTCCTTCTGCAGTTTTGTAAACAAATTCTGCAGAGTTGCCTTGTACTGCCACCAACCGCAATCGCAGGGCCGCCACGCCGGGCGCATTGGTTTCTGCCCGGTCCAGCACTTCGGACCACGCCTTGATGGTGGTTCCGCTATAGCATGGGTTGGCATGGGTGCCGGCGTTCAGCGCAACAATCATTTGCGCATTGGCCAAGCCGTTAAACGACAGCGCCCTCGCCATTGAAATCACATGGCCGCCGTAAATAAGCCGCTGATCATCGGCGCGCAGGGTGCTGTCAAAATGGACCTTCGATGTGTTCTGCCACAAGCGGGTGGCCATCATATGTTCGGCCTCTTCCACTGTAACCCCGTCGACATGATCGATTTTTTCGCCGATCTGATAATCGCTGCAGCGGTGGGCTTCACCGGCCTGCTCATAATCATAGGAGGAAAAATCCAAGCCGTCAGGCACCACCAGATCGGCCGCAGGGACTGCTGCAGCCAGATCGGGCACCACTGTTGTGGGCGCCGGCGCGTCGGGATCACGCTTGCGCACCATCACCCAGCGCACAAAGTCCAATACGCGCTCGCCGCGCTGATTTTGCCCCTGTGTGCGCACATAAACCACGCCGGTTTTGCCGTTTGAATTTTGCTTAAGCCCGATCACTTCGGATGAAGAGCGTAGCGTATCGCCCGCATAGACAGGCCGAAGCCAGCGGCCTTCGGCGTAGCCTAAATTGGCCACCGCATTGAGAGAAATATCCGGAACGGTTTTACCAAAAACCACATGGAAGGCCGCCAGATCATCCAACGGCGATATAGGCAAACCGCAACTGCGGGCAAATTCATCTGACGAATAAAGCGCATGGCGCGCCGGATAAAGCGCATGGTAAAGCGCCCGTTCTCCTGCCCCTACGGTGCGCGGCACCGCATGCGCGATCACCTGACCGAGTTGGTAATCCTCGAAAAATCGCCCCGGATTGGTTTTAACCACTTATTGCTCTCCTAGCTTCTTATTAGGATCATAAGGGGCCGAGACCTCTTTGATCACCGCCTGCCCGCAGCGCATCTTGCCGCTTGCTGCATCAAAAGCATAGGTGGGCGCCCCATAAAGCGACCAGCCTTTTGACAGGGCAAGCGAAACCTTATGGCAGAAGGCGGATGTGTCCTCTTCCGTCAAGAGACGATAAAGCGTGCTCATCCACGCGCCCCCAGCGGCCAAACCCCCAAACCCCAGTGAACCAATACAATCACGCCAAAG
>CBFHXE010000122.1:0-2116 GCA_965659715.1 uncultured Paracoccaceae bacterium
CAAGCCCGACTTTTTCACCCGGCCGGATGGTCAGCGAAAGCCGGTCAAGCCCGCCGCTGTCGCGGCCGTAATGGTGGCTCAGATCACGCACTGTGATCGCCGCCTTGGAAATGGTCAGGTCCTTGGCCCCTGGCGCATCCACCAATGTTATCGGGTGGGCAATGCTTTCCAATCCTTCGGCAACCACCCCAATTTCCCTAAAGAGCTCGCCCACGTTGTGGATGACCCAATGGCTCATGTGGTCAATCCGCAGCACCAAAAAGGTTGTGGCCACCACCATGCCGACGCTGGCCTGACCCATGTTCCATAAGATGATCCCACCGCCGGTCACGCCGACAACCAACATCCCGTTTAAAACCCAAAGCATGACATTCATGATGGTTTCAATGCGGTTGAGTCGGTAAAACGCTTTGCGCGCGGCATTCATGCCGTCTTGGACATAGGCCACCTCTGCCGCATCATGGGCAAACATTTTCACCGCATGGATGTTGGTGAACCCGTCAATCACCCGGCCGTTTAACTCCGATCTTGCATTTGATCCGGCTTTCGACGCGTTGGTGACCCGTTTGATCGTCCAGCGCATCAAAAAACCGTAAAGCACAAACCAGATGACCATGGGCATGGCCAGCCTTGGGTCGGTTTGAAGCAACAAGATAAACACCCCCACCGTATAGGCGAGCGCATAGAGCAGTGTTTCAAAAACCATCTGCACAACCTGCGCAGCCGCTTTGGGCGCCTCCATCACCCGGCTTGAAATCCGGCCGGCAAAATCGCTTTCAAACCAGCCAACCGATTGACGGATCACCTGACGATAGGCCCGCCACCGCCCCAAAGCGACGATATTAACATCCAGCGTTTGATTGATCAGCAAAGCATCCAGCCCATAAATGAGTGGCCGGATCAGCAGGAAAAAACCGGTCAGCACAATCAGTGCCGCGGGAATGTTCTGACTAATAACTTCGGGGGTACTTTGGATCACATCGACAAACCAGCCAATGCCATAGATCATTACAAGCTCAATCCCGGCAACTGCGATCAATATGCCGCAATAGACCGAAAGCGTGCGATAAAACGGCCGGCATAGATCGCGCAGATAAGGCCAGACCTTTTGCGGTGGGGTATCATCGGGTGGGTAATCACAAAAAGGATCAACAAGGTTTTCAAAAAAGCGCAACATGGGGGCGTCCAATATAAATAATAAAAAGCCGCCCAGAATACGCGGTTGGGCGCAGATGTAAATACTTAAAATTGATAAAGCGCAATTTAATTATATTTTAGGTTGTTAAAAGCTTGCCTATTCGGCGGCCTGCTCAACCCCGATAAAGCCGCCGGACTGGCAGTTCCAATAGCGTGCATAAAGACCGTTTTGGTCTAGTAGTGCTTGGTGCGTGCCCTGCTCGACGATCTCGCCCTGATCCATGACGATAATCCGGTCCATCCGCGCAATCGTCGACAGCCGATGCGCGATGGCCAGAACGGTTTTGCCCTCCATCACCCGATTGAGCGCGTTTTGGATCAGCGCTTCAACCTCGCTATCGAGCGCGCTTGTGGCCTCATCCAGCACCAAGATAGGCGCGTCTTTCAGTATGGCGCGGGCCAGTGCAATGCGCTGGCGCTGCCCGCCCGACAGTTTAACGCCGCGCTCGCCCAGATGGGCGTCATAGCCGCTGCGGCCCTTAAAATCGCGAAGTTCGGTGATAAAATCGTCGGCCTCGGCTTTTTGCGCGGCGGCGTTTAGATCGGCTTCGCTGGCCTCTGGGCGGCCATAAAGGATGTTGTCGCGCGCCGAGCGGTTGAACATGGCGGTTTCTTGGGTGACCATGCCGATGGCATTGCGCAGGCTGTCCTGGGTCACCGCGCTGACGTTCTGGCCATCAATTTGCACGCTGCCGGCCTCTGTATCATGCAGCCGCAGCAGCAGCGCCACCAAGGTGGATTTGCCGGCCCCCGATGCACCCACGATGCCCAGCTTTTCGCCCGGTTGCACGGTTAGATTGATATTGCGCACCCCGCCGTTTTCGCGGCCATAGGCAAAGCTGACGCCGTCGAAATGCACTTTAGCGTCGCGCACCTGCAGGTCGGCTGCCTCGGGGGTGTCGACCAGCCCATGCGGCGG
>CBFHXE010000123.1:0-1928 GCA_965659715.1 uncultured Paracoccaceae bacterium
TTTCCGCCTCACGGGTGGTTGGACCCGATCCGGTCAGTGAATGGCGTGCGCACAATGATATGCTGCGCAACCGGACAAACTGGCTGAATGAACACCGGTTTGCCGCCTTACATTTCACCGGTCCGGGCACTGATTTATGTGTGGGGCTGGCCGAACATCACGCTTGGATGGGAGGCGCCTCAACCGCAAAAAATGGTATCACCTGCAATCCAAACATCCCTACCGAAGAGGTGTTTACCACGCCCCATGCCGCGAAGGTCGAGGGTCATGTACGCTCAACCAAACCCCTGTCTCATCAAGGCAATCTTATCGAAAATATCGAAGTGCGTTTTGAAAAGGGAAATATTGTCGACGCCAAAGCCAGCAAAGGTGAAGACGTACTCATATCGCTTTTGGACAGTGATGCGGGGGCACGCCGCTTGGGCGAGGTCGCGCTCGTGCCGCACAGCTCGCCAATTTCACAATCCGGTTTGCTATTCTACAACACTTTGTTTGATGAAAACGCTGCTTGCCATATCGCTTTGGGGCAATGTTATTCAAAATGCTTCACCGACGGCGATACCGCGAGCAAAGAGGACATCACCGCGCGCGGCGGCAACAGCTCGATGATCCACGTGGACTGGATGATCGGTTCGCAAGATATCAATATTGACGGCATTAGCGAAGATGGCAGCAAGGTGGCTGTGCTGCGCGATGGCGAATGGGCCTTTTCCTAAAACACAGTGTCCGCCAAAGTTAGATTTAAAAAACCGCCATTAAGCGGCTTAGCTTTCTGGAAAGCTGTCCTGATCTATTGAAATTGATTTTTCTCTGGCTGTCGCTGAGTTTGCCCCATAAGCTTAAAGGGGCACTTTTATAAAGGTCATGCAGTTGGAACTTTACGATGCACATTCTTCGCGGCAACTAGACCGGATATATTGCCAAAACCATGCCACAGACAGCTTGCTGATGATGCGGGCGGCAAGCGCTGTTTTCGACAAACTACAGGGCTTTGATGCGGGCTGTAAAATCTGGTGCCTCGCGGGTGCGGGCAATAATGGCGGCGATGCCTATGGGGTGGCGGTGCTGGCACTGCTAAAGCAGCGGGCAGTCAGTTTGCTATCTTGCGGCGCAGCGCTTGATCCGCTGCATCCCGTGACCATTTTTGCAAAAGAGCTTGGCCTAAAGGCCCAATCGGATTTGCCAGACCTAAAGCAGATTTCTCCCGGCGATATTATTGTTGATGGGCTGCTTGGCATAGGCCTTAACCGCCCACCCGAAGGGGATATCAAAACAGCCATTAACTGGGTCAATCAGGCCCGTAAAAACGGCGCGCACGTGGTTGCGATTGATGTGCCTTCAGGGCTCGATGCAAGCTCTGGCTTGGCCCCCGGGGCGGCCATTTTTGCGGACATCACTATGATGTGCCTTACCCGAAAGCAAGGCTGCTATACCAGATCAGGGCCAGATTACTGCGGCGAGCTTTGCTTTGACAACCTTGGATGCGAAGCTCCTGAAACCCATGTGGACGCCACCAGCTATTTGATCCGGCAAAGCGCCCTTCCGACCCTGAAACGTGCGCCAAGCGGGCACAAAGGCACCCATGGCAATGTACTGGTGCTCGGCGGTTGGAGCGGCATGGAGGGCGCTGGCGCATTGGCGGGGTTGGCAGCCCTTAAAACCGGCGCAGGGAAAGTTTATGTGTGCGGTCCGGATTTTGCCCACAGACCGCTGGAACTGATTGGTGTGGAAAAATCGCTTGACCCCTTTTGCCAAACCGCGCGCAACATGGATGCGATTGTGGCTGGCCCCGGGCTTGGCACAGAGGCAGACACCTTTCTAAACGTGGTATGGGCGTTAGATATCCCGCTTGTGCTAGATGCCGACGGTCTGCATTGGCTGGCCCGCACCCGCCCCAAGCGGCGCGGCGCGCCGTGGATTGCCACCCC
>CBFHXE010000124.1:0-1640 GCA_965659715.1 uncultured Paracoccaceae bacterium
GCCAATGGCCAAGTTAATCTTGAAACGACTGCATACCTGCGCAGGCAATCGAGGCAAAAATGACATCTAGCTCTTTTGATGGAACCGCCCTTACCGAATATGGCGATCCCTCAGCACCTGCTTTGGTATTGATCCATGGCTTGGGGTTAAATCAGTCTGCCTGGCAATGGCAGATAACCAGCCTATCGAAGAACCATCATGTCATCACTTATGATCTGTTTGGGCACGGTAATAGCAGCAATCCCCCCCAAACCCCTTCTTTGACCGTTTTTTGCGAGCAGTTGCTTGGCGTCTTGGACCATTACAAATGCCCCAGCGCCTGTCTTGTTGGGTTTTCCTTGGGCGGCATGATTGTGCGTAAATTTGCACAAGACTATCCAAATCGGGTGGATAAACTGGTGATCCTGCATTCACCGCATCGCAGAACCGACCCTGCCCAGAAAGCGATTTTGGACCGCGTCGAACAAGCCCGCACTGACGGGCCCTCTGCAACGGTTGAAGCCGCTCTAGAGCGCTGGTTCACAGCACCTTTTCGTAAAAACAACCCTGAAATGATGGATCTGGTGCGGGGTTGGGTGATGGCCAATAAAGCCGATGTGTATCATACAATCTATCAAGTGCTCGCAGACGGGATTGATGAAATTATTGCGCCAGATCCCGCCATTGAATGCCCAACCTTGGTGATTACAGGCGACGAAGATTATGGCAACGGGCCGGAAATGACCCAGGCTATTGCTGCAGAAATACCCGGGGCAAAATCCATTATTTTAAAAGGGCTGCGCCACATGGCTCTTGCAGAGGACGCTGATGCCATATCCCGCCCCATTGTTGAATTCCTCAAAAGCACAGGAGCCTGAGAAGAGTTGCCACAGACTAAAGGTATATTAAACGGCATTCGCGTCCTGGATCTTAGCCGTATGCTATCTGGGCCCTATTGCACTATGATGCTGTCCGATCATGGCGCTGAAGTGATTAAAATTGAAAGCGGAACGGGTGACAGCAGCCGGCTTAATGGCCCGTTTCGCAAAGATGATCCGAAACAAGAATGGGCCGGATATTTTGTCAGCCTGAACCGGTCCAAAAAAAGCGTGGATATTGATCTAAAATCGCAAGAGGGCAAGGAAGCATTTCTATCTCTTGTTACATCGGCGGATGTTGTTGTGGAAAACTTTCGCCCCGGGGTGATGGAACGCCTTGGTTTATCCTATGAGACATTGTCCGAATTGAACCCCCGTCTGGTTTATGCGGCGATTCGGGGCTTTGGCGATCCAAGGTCGGGCAAAAGCCCCTATTCAGATTGGCCCTCTTATGACGTGGTTGCGCAGGCCATGGGGGGGGTTATGTCGCTGACCGGGCCGGATGCAGACAGCGTTACCAAAGTCGGGCCGGGCATTGGCGATATTTTTTCCGGCATGGTGATGGCGTTTGGCATCATGGCAGCGCTTCGGCATGCAGAGGCCACAGGTGAGGGCCAATTCGTAGATGTCGCCATGTATGATGCCGTGCTCAGCCTATGTGAACGTGCAGTTTACTTAAATGATTTTCACGGCACAACGCCCGGACCCGAAGGAAACAATCATCCGTTTCTTGCGCCGTTCGGACTGTTTAAGGCAAAAGATGGCGCCGTTGCGATCGGCGTT
>CBFHXE010000125.1:0-1018 GCA_965659715.1 uncultured Paracoccaceae bacterium
TAGCATGGCTTCGTCTCTTACGCTCTTACCGCGTTGGCTTGAGCACCTTTTACCGATTGATGTCCAACTATGGCTCGGCGCAGGCGGCTCTTGCCGCACTTCCCCAAGTGGCCGCAGATGCGGGCCTGCAAAACTACACCGCGTTTTCTAAAGAAGCAGCTCGCAATGAAATGGCAGCAGGCAAAAAACGCACAGCTCGGATGGTTTTTCGCGGGACGCCCGATTATCCCTTATCTTTTGATGACCTTACCGATGCACCCCCGTTTTTTTGGGCGCTCGGTGATCTAGAGCTTTTAAAGCGGCCTAAAATTGCGCTCGTGGGCGCGCGCAACGCTTCTTCATTGGGGCTTAGGATGACCAAATTGATGGCCGCAGATCTGGGCGCTAAAGGCTTTGTTGTTGTTTCTGGCCTAGCGCGCGGCATTGATACAGCCGCCCATACCGCATCGCTTGCAACAGGCACAGTGGCGGTTCAGGCCGGCGGCGTCGATTTTAAGTATCCGGTCAAAAATGCAGAGCTGTGGAAAGACATCTGTCGCTCTGGCTTGCTTCTGTCCGAGCAGCCAATTGGATTGCCACCAAAAGCGCGGCATTTTCCTATTCGCAATCGGTTGATATCGGGACTAGCGCAGCAGGTTGTGGTGATTGAAGCAGCGGGTAAATCTGGTAGTTTAATCACCGCTAAAACAGCTTTGGATCAGGGCCGCGATGTGCTTGCCGTGCCGGGGCACCCATTTGATGCGCGTGCCTCGGGCTGTAATCTGCTGATCCGCGACGGCGCAACGCTCGTGCGCTCTGCCCAAGATGTTATCGACGCCATCGCGCCGGTTCCGATGCACACCATAAAACCGCCCCAACGCATTGTGCCTGACAAAAGCGCCCCAAAACCACGCACCCTGCAGCAAACTGCCGAGCTTCATCAGTTAATCCTTGACCGACTAGGGCCTTCCCCACTAGCAGAGGATCAGCTAATCCGCGATTTAAAAGCAAATTCTGCAGATTTCTCTGCGGCTTTGAT